>JAGLRY010000472.1 GCA_023135995.1 Candidatus Aminicenantota bacterium
GTCGTTGAATATCTGGTAATTCTGTTGGGTCCCATCCCGTCCGGAGCTTATTTTGAGGAAATTTTCGATGTAGTTCCACTGCCGGACGACGTGAGAAAAATCCATGCCCTCGCTCTTCAAGACTTTTTTCATCGATCCAAGAGCTTCTCTGCACTGTGCATGTGTATCTGTCTGATCAGGATGGTTAGAAAGCCCTGCGGCGTAGACTTCTGTGAATAGTGGCGACTCAACCGTAGCGTACCGGATGCCTTCACAGTTTTTGTAATGGATTTTTCCCTTGTCTGGATGCGACAGTAGGACCACATCCAGTGACACAAGCTTTCCCTCTTCAGGGTATTGGGCCACAAAACTCGTGGGTGGGATATTGGTCTTGTAAAACTCCTGCACTATCGATGTGCCCAAGGTTTTCTTTCGATAATAATCGTCATTATCCTCAGCCCGGATAAAGAACGTCTCCATGAGAACGTTAGACAGATCCAGCTCAGCGGCATGGGCCTTTTCCTCCAGCGCTTTCAGGCACTCTTCCAGTTGCTCACCGAAGCTCAAACCGTGAAGGGGAAGCACACTCAAAAATGTCTTGCTGCAGATTTCCTGCTCTGAACTGTTGATCATGGCCCTATTATAATCAGATTGGTCTTCTCCTACAACTCGCGTATGTGTTCTCCTTTCTAGAATCAATTCAAATAGTAAAGGAGAATGAGTTAAGCAACATCAAGTCTGCCAGGACTATGGCTGCGGCCGCCTCCACGATCACAGGAACGCGGAGAGCGATACATGTATCGTGTCGCCCTTCGACCACCAGGTCGGTTTGCTGTCCTGTTTTGATATTGACTGAGCGCTGCTTTTGTTTGATGCTGGATGTGGGCTTGACTGCCACTCGGAATTGGATGGGATTGCCGTTTGAGATCCCTCCGTTGATGCCTCCGGAGTGATTCGTCTCTGTTGTGCCGTCTTTGTCTATGATCAGATCGTTGTGCTCAGTTCCTGTCATACGTGCCGAGCGAAAACCAGAGCCGAATTCAACTCCCTTGATAGCCGGGATAGAGAAGAGGATATGGCTCAAAAGGGATTCTGCAGAATCGAAGAAAGGCTCTCCCAATCCCGGGGGAATTCCTTTGCACTCGCATTCCACGATCCCTCCGATGGAATCTTGTTTTTTTTGCGCCGCTTCAGTGGCCTCCTGGATCTTGGTGCTCCCGCCCGCTTCAGTGATTCGCGCTTGTATTGAAACAGGGGCAAGAATTTTTTTGGCGACAACTCCTGCGGCGACGATTCCCAGAGTGAGCCGCCCGGAAAAGTGCCCTCCACCTCTGTAGTCTTGGAAGCCTCCGAATTTTTTTTGTGCGGTAAAGTCGGCGTGCCCGGGCCGGGGAACATCCTTGATGGCTTCATAAACACTGGGATCGATGTCCTTATTAACAAACAACACATGGATGGGCGATCCCGTGGTCTTCCCTTCGAACACCCCGCTCAGCAGTTGTGGGCGGTCGGCTTCCTTCCTGGTCGTGGTCCCTGCGAGAGATGGATTGCGTCTTTGGATATCCGGGTCGAAATCTTTCTCTTCGAGTGGGATGCCGGCAGGGCAGCCGTCTAAAATAATGCCTAAAGAAGGTCCGTGAGACTCGCCGTAGATGCTGAGGCGAAAGATCCGGCCGAAACTATTCATCGACTTTTCCTCCTATTGAAGCAAGATCCTTAAAAAAATCAGGGTAAGATTTATTCACACATTCTGCGCCTTCGATTGTGATCGGCTGTTTGGCATTGATCGCCAGAATGGCCATTGCCATGGCGATCCTGTGATCTTTGTGGCTTTGGGCTACGCCTCCGTGGATGTTCCCCCCTTGGATCTCCATGTTTCCACCCGTGATGCTTAATGCGATCCCCATCCTGGATAATTCCTTCCGGAGAGCTGAGATTCTATCGCTCTCTTTGAATTGAAGCCGGTCCACTCCCCTGAGGCTGCTTTTTCCCCGGCAGGAACATGCCAGGACCGACAGTGGAGGGACGAGGTCTGGGCTGTCGGTGGCATCGAAATCAAAGGGAAGCAGTTCTTTTTTTTGAACCCGCACCGCATCTGGAGTGACACGAACGTGTGCTCCACAATCCTCGAGAACCTCGAGGATCTTTCTGTCGGGTTGGGGAGATCGGACATCAAGACCCTTGAGAGTGAGATCCCCTCCGACGGCTGCGGCTACGAGAAGGAAGGCTGCGCCGCTCCAGTCGCCTTCCACAGTGAATCCCTGGGGATGGAACGTTTGATTTCCCTTGATAGAGAAACGGGCATAATTATCATGCGGAGTGCGAACACCACAGGATTCCAGGACTTTTAATGTCAAGTCGATGTAAGGCCGGCTGGTTAGGTTTTCGACGTGGAGCTCGGAATCTCCTTCCGCTCTGGGTAAAGCCATCAACAAGCCGGTGAGAAATTGAGAGCTGATCGAGCCGTCCACTTCAGCTCTTCCTCCCTTTAAGGGACCGTGAACTGTGATGGGTGGGTGTCCGTTATGAGTCGTACACCTGACACCCAGGTCTTTGAGGGGCATCACCAACATATCCATCGGCCTGGATCGGAGCGAACCTTCTCCGTGAAGCGTGAGCTCATCCGGCCACAGAGAAGCGATGGGAGTGAACATCCGAATGCACAGTCCGGACTCTCCGCAGGACAATTCCCTGACGGAGGGGGAGAATCCCCCTTTTATGACCACCCGGTCTTTTTGACGGGTGACTTCTGCTCCCAGCTTTGAGGCCACATCGAGGGAGGCCAGGCAATCCGTACTGTATGAGGGATTCCTGATCTCAGTGGTTTTCCCCTCCGCCAAAAGAGCGGCGGCTGTCATCCTCTGCATGGCGCTCTTCGAGGGAGGAGCAAAAAGCTCTCCCTCAATCAGCGAAGGCGTAATGGATCTCATCATAGATGTTCTCTGCTGTTTTCTCGGGATTTGTCTCACTTAAGACTAAAAGGTCAGCGGCCTGAGCGTAATGGGGGATTCGTCTATGGAACAAGGTCTGTGGTTTTTCTCCCTGCCCTTCTGTATCCAAAAGAGGCCTCGAGCGCGGATCGATCCTCTGGAGACTGGATTCGAGGGAGGCATAAAGCCAGATGACAAGAGAATTCCGGCTGAGTGTATCGCGGTTGGCAGGATCTTGAAGGATACCTCCTCCGCAGGCATAGACCGTGTTCTTGTCTTTATGAATTTCAGACAGCGTGGACTTCTCCAAGGTGCGGAAGTCTTGTTCGCCCTTGAGGCGGAAGATATCCGAAACGGTCTTTCCCTCTCGCTCTTCGATCACAGCGTCAATGTCCTTAAAAGAATAACCCAGTTTTTTCGCGATTATTCGCCCAATCGTGGTCTTGCCGCATCCCATAAAACCGATCAGGGATATATTGTCACAATTCTCCTTTGATTTAAAGTCAGAAGAAAGGGTGTCTTTCATGCACTTCCGGTCTGCGTCCTTTCCAGTGAAGAGCTTGTAGACAGGAATAGCCTGGTTGAGAAGCCACTCTTCACCGCGGATGATAGTACAGCCTTGAGACAGTGCTATGTCGCTCAATGGAGAGTGCGGATAATTTGCGTCAAAGACGACATGAGATGGGCGCAGCCATTCTTTCCGGATGGGATTGATTCGGGGGGCAAGTGTGGATACCACTATCTCTGTCGTGTTCAAAAGGGATCTCAAGTCATCCAAGGAAGCTGCCTGGCAGCCAAATGTTTTTGCTGCTTGGACGGCTTTGGCGTGAGTTCTGTTCGCCACGATTACATTTGCGCCTTCTTGAACGAGGCCATACACTGCGGCTCTGCCTGCGCCGCCTGCCCCCAACACAAGGCAATGGTGTTCCTGAAGTCGGAGGCCCAGTTGTTTCAAAGAGGAAGTCACTCCAATGTGGTCTGTATTGAATCCATTCAGTAAGCCCTTATCCTTGACCACAGTGTTCACAGCATCGATGGCCGCAGCCGCAGGGTCGGTCTTGTCCAGTTTTTGCAAAATGGTCTGCTTGAACGGCGAAGTGACATTCATGCCAGACAGGCCGATTTCCTCAAAAAATGAAATGGCTTCAGAAGCCTTCTCTACCGAGATCCTGATATAAACAGCCTTTTCCTCGTTGTCTTGGAATAATCGGTTAAAAAGGAGGGGGCTTTTGCTGTGCAATACAGGATTTCCTGTCACAGCAAAAATTTTCTTTGTCTCACTCATCGAAGGGCATCCAGGATGCTCTTGAGGCGTTGCCTGTCCAGCTGACCATCAGCAGTTTCTTTCCCGGGAGCCAATGAGGCATACGTGAAGGGAGCGCCGAGAAAAAGTGAGGAAATTCGCGTGAACGTCCCTTTTTTGCCCAGCCCGATTGCGATGATGTTTTTCTCATTTTGGTAGAGGGAGAGGATTCGGGCACAGTCGGCAGAAGAGTGGACGCGACACGCGATCTTGGCAATATCCGCCTCCAGCAGAAAGCACCGGCCGAGGATATTCTCCAATTCTGTCATCTGTGGTGTGTGTTCCAGATTGTGGTAGGAGACGATCAGCTTGCAATCATGGTCTTTGGCTTTGTCCACAATTTTATTGAAATAATCGGCATCCGCGTCGACCTCGATATCCACATAAGATGCACCGGCGGTGATGGCGGCGAGGAGGAGAGACTCTCTTTGCTGTTCACTCTTCGTTCCTGGACGGCAGGTAGCAATGATGTTTACGGGCAGAGCAAAGAGTTCCTGGATCTCGTCTTCTGAAAAATCCGTCTGGTCGATCCGGAGTTCCGCCAATGCAGAATCCAACAGTGCATTCCTGCATCGACCGAGATCACGCTCTGCGATGCTAACACAGATCATGGATGGACTCCTCCAATTCATGAAATGAGATCTTTGCAACTTCGGGGGTGCCGATGTCCTTGAGGAAAACGAAGTGAATGCGGTCGGCCTCCCTCTTTTTATCCTTCCTTATGGCAGCCAGGACTCTCGTCTTATCGAAGGCGCTGTCCATGGGAAGCTTTATTTTATAAAAGAGGGAGAGGATCTTCTCGGATTCCTTGGCCCCGAGCTTTTTTTTCTTTTCCGAGTATCTGACAGCAAAACCCATCCCCAGGCTTATCGCTTCGCCGTGGGATAGGCGTGTGGTCTTTTCGATGGCGTGACCTAGGGTATGGCCGAAATTGAGTATGCGACGCTCTCCGGATTCCCGTTCATCCCTTTCCACGACAGCAGCCTTAACAGCGATAGAGTCGCGTACAACTCTTTGGAAAAAAGCTCGGTCTACGGAATCCTTTTTTTCAAAGTGACGTTCCAGAAAGGAAAAAAGCTCGGGGTCCCCAATGAGTGCATGTTTGAGGATCTCTGCGAGTCCGTTGAGGATCTCTATCTGGGGAAGCGTGTCGAGCAGCTCCAGGTCGCAGATCACGAAACGAGGCTGATTGAACGTCCCGATGATATTTTTGTATCCTCGGAAATTGATCGCGTTTTTCCCTCCCACACTGGCATCGACCTGTGCAAGGAGAGATGTGGCAACGAACCCGAAATCCAATCCTCGCATGTAGGTCGAGGCCGCAAATCCAGCGAGGTCGCAGACAACGCCGCCTCCGATGCCTACGATGAAGGTCGAGCGGTCTGCCTCGTAGTCAAGAAGCTTCGCGTAGATCTCTTTTAAGGTTTCGAGGTTTTTTATGTGTTCGCCACTCTCCAGTTCTATCAGGTTAAAGTCTGGAAAGAGATGGTGGTAATGGTTTTTGACATGTGTATCGGTGATTATGATGCACTTTGTGGGGGGGAGATACTTAGGAAGATTTTGAAGGCGTTCTCCCACCAGGACCTTGGATATCCCGGTCTGCCCGTGTATTTCAAAAATATCCACTCCTGTTTCTCGCTAGACGGAAGGGGCCAGGATGTCGTTCATCGCTCTGTACATCTTCTGGATCTTTTGGACCAGTCCATCAAATTCGGCGAGCGTGAGAAGCTGATCCCTGTCGCAAAGAGCTTCTTTGGGATTTGGGTGAACTTCGATCATGATGCCGTCACTCCCTGCAGCTACGGCTGCGAGGCACATCCGCTCCACCAGACTTGCCCGGCCTGTGGCGTGAGAGGGGTCGACAATCACGGGAAGGTGAGTGATCTCTTTGACAGCGGGTATGATACTCAGGTCCAGAGTGTTTCGTGTGTAGGTCTCGAATGTCCGGATGCCTCTTTCACACAGCACGACATGAGGATTCCCTTCGGAGAGAATGTATTCCGCGCAGTTGATCCATTCTTCGAGCGAGGCGTTCATCCCTCTTTTCAAAAGCACGGGTTTATCGGTTTTTCCCACTTCCTTCAGAAGAGTGAAATTCTGCATGTTCCTTGAACCGATCTGGAACATGTCCGCATATTCGCTGACCATTGCGATGTGACGGGTATCCATGATCTCGGTGACGATGGGTAATCCTGTTTCTTCCCGTGCCTGGGATAAAATTTCGAGACCTTCCGATCCCAAGCCTTGAAAAGAATATGGGGATGTTCTGGGCTTAAAAGCTCCCCCTCTTAAGATGTTGGCCCCCGCTTTTTTGACAGCGTGCGCGATTGTGAGCGTTTGGGTTTTGTTCTCCACTGTACAGGGACCAGCGATGAGAGTAAAGCCCGAACCGATGTTCTGCTCACCAACAGAAACAACTGTGCGCTTGAAGTTTGTGTTTTTTAAAGAGCTCAGTTTTAGATCATCCATAACTGCCCCATATTATACCCTGTTCGGCTTTGTATGAAAAGTGTTGC
>JAGLRY010000473.1 GCA_023135995.1 Candidatus Aminicenantota bacterium
TCATCTTGTAGAACCGCCCTTCATACCCGAAGCGGCGGATGTGCTGGACCGTTTTTACAAAGAGCTTCTCGTCGACTCTATCTCTGACGATATAATGATGAGGCCATGTGGCCGCATAAGTTTTCGCAAATGTCCATTGCGTATTATTTATAAACTCCTTTATTTCATCTGGGAATCTTTTCATAATCACTCTCCGGAATTCCTCTGCTTTTTCTCTAATAATTCACGATTTTATTCAAAATTTCATCCTTCTCAATCTCCCTTTCCGCCCCAACAACCCTCACCACCCCCATCGCCCGCGTCAACGCAATATTCATCCGCACCCCATAATTATCGATCACAAATCTCAAATCCGTCACAATAACCGCCGGCCTCTCCAATCCCTTAAACCGCAAAAAAGTGTCGCACACAATATTATCGCAAGCATCTTCATCTGTTGCCTTCACAATCCGCTGCCCACCAAGCTCTTCCTCATACATGATATTCTCACCTAACATCATCCCCCGCAAAGAAATCACCGCAATCTCCCTCCTCTCAAAGCCCTCTCTCAACAAATCTCTAATCTCATTCCCCACATCTCGGTGTACTTGCCCTTCCTTAGATTTCCTTATCTTGATTATCCCTTCATCAATGGCTGCATTCACTAAATCCACATTAAGCTCTTTTCCACAGTATGCATCAGCCATTGCCTGGATCTCCTCCGGACATCGATATGGTTTCTCTAGCAGAAATTTAGAACATCTTTTTTCAAGTTCTTCGGGGATATTCCTTTCTTTCCAGTATGCCTGACTACTGTCATAAAAGATCCAGATACGCTTGTTCTCCTTCGCACATCCTTGGATTAGAAGCCATTGGTTCTCTCCCATATCCTGTCCTTCATCCACGATCACGGTATCCCACAGTTCTTCCTCAGGAGGAATTCCATCTACTGCAGCTTGTAGTGTAACCGGTTCCCAAAACTCAGGATCATACGATTCTTTTATTTCATGTCCTTTATCACGAAGCAGTTTGACTGCAAACTTCCCGATCGGTGAGGCTGTTATATTTATGTTTTCAAATTCTCGAGAGAGCTCACTTCCCAGAGCATCGGTAAAACAAAGGAGAAGCACTCGTCGGCCATCTTTCGCTTCACACTTGGCTAGTTCCCTCGCAAGAAGCGTTTTTCCTGTACCTGCTCCTCCTTTCACAAGCACCATATCGTTCTCTCTCAAGCTCCATAGAGCACTAAATTGGTCCTTATCCAAGCGAATCCTTCTCTCTTCATCCTTTTTGGCAACTATCGAAAGCCTCATCTCCGGCACCCAACTTTCACACCACATCTCATGAAGTGCCTTTATCCAATTTCCTGACGTCTTTTTCTCTCTGAATGGGGAAATCGCCTTGATAAAAACACTATGCAGCATCTCATGCAAATACGGAAGATGATTTAACCCTATAACCAGTCCTTCCAAATCAGCCTGGGTTGGCTGATCCTCAACTGTCGTGTCACAAAAACAGACCGCCGGTCCGATCCGTGGCGGCACAATTTCTCTTTCCCGAAACTTAGACACCAATCCTCGACAAAAGCCTTTAGCCTGCTCCAAAGGGGATTTTC
>JAGLRY010000474.1 GCA_023135995.1 Candidatus Aminicenantota bacterium
TTTTGTTTGACGATCAGAGGAATCTCTGTACATCCCAAGATAATCCCCTCAGCACCTCGAGTCTCAAGGTCGGCGATGATGTCTTTGAATTTATCTTTGGATTTTGTCTTGATCGATCCCAAACAGAGCTCATCATATAGAATGGCGTGAATAGCTATTCGTTCCTCTTCTTCAGGGATGAGAACATCTATTCCATATTTGTCCTTTAATCGGCCTTTGTAAAAATACTGCTCCATGGTAAATCTGGTCCCCAGAAGGCCAACGATCGTCTGACCCATCTCATTGATCTTTGCAGCCGTCACATCGGCAATATGCAACAAAGGAATGCGGATGTTTTTCTCAACCTCTTCGGCCATTTTGTGCATTGTGTTCGTGCAGATGACCACAAAATCTGCACCTCCCCTTTCCACTCTATGCGCGGCATCAATCATCATCTGAGTCGCATCCTCCCACCGTCCCTGATGCTGCAGTTCCTCGATCTCCTGAAAATCCACAGAGTACATCAAACTTTTTGCAGAATGGAATCCTCCGAGTTTTTCTTTCACAGTTTCATTGATGATCCGGTAATATTCCAGGGAGGATTCCCAGCTCATGCCGCCGATAAGACCGATTGTTTTCATTTTATATATCCTTGTCGAGAAAAATATAGGAAGCATCCCCAAATCCATGATGAATGACGTACGCAATGTGATTTCATGCCATTACGGTTTTGGGGATGTTTACAAAAATACATCTTGATTTTAATATAACAAAAATCTAAAACAAACCCTAACACACAGATAAAAAAGCTAAATGTACGTATTTTCACCACTCATGTCTCTAGCAATGTTTAACAGAAGCCTCTCAAGACCCTCCGGTTGCTCTAATGGCAAAAATAGAGTATACATTGGACATTCTACAAGAAAAGGAATAGGGCCATTGAAGATCAGTGACATTAGACAAGAAGCTCTTGAAGCCGAACAAAGAATCCGGCCATACATCAGGAAAACTCCTGTCGAGTTTTCCTCATACCTAAGTCAAAAAGGAAACTTCAAAGTCTATCTCAAGTTGGAAAATATCCAGGTGAGCGGCTCTTTTAAATTCCGTGGAGCTATCAACAAACTCCTCTCTCTCAGTCGAGAAGACAGAGATAAGGGAGTGGTGACCGCTTCATCGGGAAATCATGGATGTGCCTTTGCCCATGCTTGCCACATATTGGGATTGAAGGGGACAACCTACCTTCCAAACTATGCCTCCCCGGCAAAGATCGAAGCGATCCGACAGTATGATGTAGATGTTCAATTTTACGGCGATGACTGTGGGCAAGAAACCGAAGTTCACGCTCGTAAAATCGCGGAAGAAACCGGTCAGATCTATATCTCTCCCTACAACGATCCCAAAGTGATAGGAGGCCAGGGCACTATTGGGATCGAATTAGAGGACCAGGTGGATAGGATCGATGCTGTTTTTGTTTGCGTCGGAGGGGGCGGACTGATCGGAGGAATCGCAGGATATTTAAAATCTATCAACACAAACATAGAAATTTTCGGATGCCAGCCAGCAAATTCTGCGGTGATGTACGAATCCATAAAAGCTGGCCATATCATCGAAATGGCATCCCTTCCCACTCTTTCGGACGGTTCAGCAGGTGGAATCGAACCCGGAGCCATTACGTTTGACATATGCCGGGATTATGTGGATGACTATGTTCTTATCTCCGAAGAGGAGATCAAAGACGCGATCCTATTCGTCCTTGAAAAACATCATATGATAATCGAGGGCGCTGCTGCCGTGGCCGTGGCCTCGTTCCTGAAGAGGAAACACAAATTGTCAGGAAAACATGTTGTTTTGGTCATCAGTGGTGCAAAAATTAGTTTGGAGACATTGAAAAAAATCTTAAAAGAGAGATAGAGCAATGACCACACAAATATTCGATCTGGCCACCTACACAGAACCTGCGCAGTACTCCGAAGGAATCGACACAGTGATCGTCAACGGGACAGTCGTCATTGACAAAGGAAAACATACCGGCGAATTGCCTGGAAAAATCCTTCACCGGACAAAAGGCTAGCGTTCTGCGTAGAAGTCTTTGATTGTGGTAACAACGTAATCCTGATTTTCTTCAGATAACTCAGGATAGATAGGCAGAGCCAAAACTTCTGAGGTCGCCTTTTCCGATTCTGGAAAATCTCCCTCTCTGTATCCCAGATAGGCAAAACATTTTTGGAGGTGCAGGGGCATTGGATAAAAAATGGCTGAGGGAACACCCTTTTCACGCATAAAGCGCTGCAGGTCATCACGGTCATCGGCGCGAATGACATACTGGTGGTAGGTATGGAAATATTTGAGGCCTGCATTTCTGTAAACGGCTTCGGGTGTTTGGATGAGACCCTTTTCCACCAATCCTGCTGAGCTAAACAGTGTTTCGTATCTGGCTGCCTTCTGCTGCCTTCCCATTATCCAAGAATCCAGGTGTTTGAGCTTAACCCTAAGTACAGTCGCCTGGATGGCATCCATCCGAAAATTGCCGCCCAGGATATCATACATGTACTTATTCGAAGAGCCATGTACGCGTAAAAGCCTCATTCTGTCCAAAAACGTTTGGTCGTTGGTCATAACCATCCCTGCATCACCACATGCGCCGAGGTTTTTAGCAGGATAAAAAGACAATATTCCTAAATCCCCTAGTGTACCGGCTCTTTTTACTTCTGAATCCATCAGATACTCTGAGCCCACGGCCTGAGCTGCATCCTCCAACACGAACAGGTCATATTTTTCGGCGAGTGATTGGATGGACTTCATGTCCACACACTGTCCGTAGAGGTGAACCGGGATAATGCCTTTTATTTGGGAGTTCCCCTTCTTTTCTATCTCAAGCTCGAGTAATTCGGCAAGCTTAACTGTGTCGATGTTGAAGGTATTCGGTTCGATATCACAAAACAAAGGTTTTGCTCCGAGCCTAGCAATGGCACCGCCTGTGGCGAAAAATGTGAACGGGGTAGTCACCACAGAATCTCCCGGGCCCACTTGGAGTGCCATCAGGGATATGATCAATGCATCCGAACCCGAAGAAACACCGATGGCATGTTTAGCACCCACATACGCAGAAAGCTCCTCCTCTAGAGCTTTCACCTCAGCACCTAATATAAACATCTGAGAGTCAAGGACCTCTGATACGCGTTCTTTGAGTTCCTTCTCAATACTCCTGTACTGCGCTTTTAGATCCAATAATGGAAATTTCATCATTTTGCCCCTATCATAAGATTTTCTTCAGTTTTTTCTTTTCGATTACAAGCTGGCCCTGATAGGACACATAATTCAATAGGATGAGTACTCTGTCCGCATCCGACAGCTCTCTCTCAAAGATCCCTTTCAAGCCCTTGAGGGGACCCTCTACAACCTCGATCTCATCACCCAGCACTGGTTCCTCTCCATACTTCAACAGTTCGATCAGGCCATCCACCTCTCTAGCTTTAAGCGCATCGAGCACTTCCTCTGGTATGGGTGTAGGGCTTTCTTGAGTCCCAACGATCTTTTTCACTCCCCGGGTATACTTGACCAATTGATACTGATCGGGAAAATCAAAGTAGATGAATTCATAGCTCGTGAAGAAGGGTTTTATTCTCTCTTCATGCTTATACTTTGGATTATAGATACGGAATCCCGCTTCCATGAAGATCTTCTCCACATGAAATTCCTTTTTGGGTTTCGTGTTCAAAACGTACCATCTTTTCATAAATAATCCTTATTCTAGAACAAAATATTACTCAACACTCTTTTTTCACTCGTCAAGAGCCAGTTTCCTGTAGAAATCGGGCCGTCTGTCGCGGAGAAAAAACTTCCTAGCCGGACTTTCAGGGATTTTATCCAAATCGCATTCGGCATAGAGGATAAAATCTTTGTCTTG
>JAGLRY010000475.1 GCA_023135995.1 Candidatus Aminicenantota bacterium
TTTTCTTCCTTCCCCACCCTGTTGACGAGAGCGGCGAAGTAGCCGTTCTGGAACGCGGCCACTTGGAGCTCTCCCTCAAAAATTCCATCGGGCCACTCCCCTAAAGCACCCGCTTGAGGGACAATAACCAGTTCCGCACCTTGAAGTGCCAGATTCCTCATGTATTCGGGATAATGTCTGTCATAACAGATGGCAACACCCACTCGTCCCACCTGTGTCTCATAGACAAAACTCATCTTATCTCCGGGTGTGTAATACCCCTTCTCATAAAATCCCAATCCCTCCATGATGTGGACCATCCGGGTCACTCCGAGCAGAGTGCCATCCGCATCGATAACAGGTGAGGCATCATAGGTTCTTTCTCCGTCTGATTCAAAGGTGTTGAGAACAGCTACAACACCGTATTTTTTGGTAAGCTGGGCGAATTTCTCTGTTGTAGGGCCGGGAATGGGTTCTGCTTTCTTCAGCTCTTGTGGAGTTGCTTGAGTTTGCGGAAGAAAACGGTAAAAGGCGAGTTCCGCAAAGGCGATGAGTTCTGCACCCGATTCGGCCGCGATCTTGAATGCCTCGAGGCCACGGCGAACATTGTCCTCACGGTCTAGAGTGGCATGCTGCTGGACAAGCGCAATTTTCATTCCAAATCTCTTTCAGACAATCGCTTTATGTACATTACTTGTTTTCGTCGTATATCCTCTGTGCATCTTCCGGCGAAGCATTCTCATGGACGATCGCACGAATGGCCTTGATCATACCGATCGGATTAGGATTCTGCCAGATGTTTCTGCCAAAGTCCACTCCCTTGGCACCCTTTTGGATAGCACTGTGAGCCAGCTTGAACGAATCCAGCTCCGTTTCTAGTTTGGGACCACCAGCAATGACGACGGGAACAGGGCAGCTCCCCACCACTTTTTCAAAGTCGTCACAGTAATAGGTCTTTACAAAACTCGCTCCCTGTTCTGCGGCGATCCGGCAGGAGAGGGAGAGAAAACGCTCATCCCTTTTACCCAGTTCCTTGCCGACGGCTGTAACAGCGAGTACAGGGATCCCATACTCTTCCGCCATATCCACGATAATGGCCAAGTTCATGAGTGTCTGTTGTTCGTAATCTGAGCCCACAAAAATGGAAAGGGCGACTGCCGCCACATTCAACCGAACCGCATCCTCCATCGAGGTGGTTATGCCCTCATTAGAGAGATCATCTCCGATTATACTCGAACCTCCGGAAACTCTGAGAACGATGGGCACAGATGTTTCTGGACTGACACAATTTCTCAACACACCTCGCGTCAACATGAGAGCATCAGCATAGGGTAAAAGGGGCGTGATTGTCTCTTCCGGAACTTCCAGTTTGTGTGTCGGCCCTAAAAAATAGCCGTGGTCAACAGCCAACATGACTGTACGCCCGGTGTCGGGTTTGATGATTTGAGAGAGTCGGTTTTTCTTTCCCCAATCCATAATTATTCTCCTTTTAATTCAAGTTCTATACCTTCTGAGGCTCGATGTTCACCTTGATGGAATCCTTTGCTTTAGCCACAACTTGGAAGCCTGTTTGTGTTTCTGCAAGAGGAAATCTGTGTGTGATCATATCGTTGACTCTCATCAGAGGAGAGCGGATGAGCTCCAGAGCTAACCAGGAATCATATGGGGCAGCCCCATAGGAAGTGGTCAATGTGACATCATTCCTGAAGAAAATGTCATTAATGGAAAGCGGAGTGCACACATCAGGATCCGTGGGAGCGAAGAAAAGCACAGTCCCTCCCCGTTCCACACACTCCATAGCCTGGATCTGCGCACTCTCGGCACCCGTGCATACAAAAACTTGATCCGCCAGTCTTCCGCTGTTCATCTGGCGGAGGCATGCTTGAACATCTTCGGTGGGGAGGATCGCCTCATCTGCGCCGAATTCTTTTGCCGCATCAAGTCTGAAAGGAACGATGTCGAGCGCCAAAATTTTGCCAGCACCAGTGAATCTCGCCAGATGAACATTGAGAAGCCCTGCGATCCCGCATCCGAAAACAAGAACACACTGCCCGGCCGAGAGTCGTGCGATCCTCTGTGCACGGATCACGCATCCCAGAGGTTCATGGAATGTTGCATCCTCATAAGAGATCTCCTCAGGGATGATGTGGACTCCCCTGTCGACATTGATCGCCGGGATCCTGAGAAGCTCGGCAAATCCGCCGGGATCAAAATTGGTGCTCCGCAGTGTATCACAAGCTGTATGATGACCGGAAAGACAGTAGGTGCATGTATTACAAGGGACATGATGCGCAGCCACAATGCGATCCCCGACTTTAAATTTATCGACACCCGAGCCCACTTCGACCACCTGACCTGCAACTTCGTGCCCCAGTACCAGAGGCGCCTTTTTGATACGGTACCATTCCAGAACATCACTGCCGCAAACACCGCTCGCCTCGACACTCATCAGGATCTCCCCTGCCCCTATTTTTGGGACTGGCAGCTCCTCGATCCGGATGTCATTGTTGTTGTAGTACATGGCTACGCGCATTCGACTTTCCTCAATGAACGATTCTTATTGGACTATTCAAAAAAGCTACATCCTAAGCGCCTATTCCCGACTCAACCTCGCCACTCCGGTCACATCGACTTGTGAATAATCCAGGTTCTGTATTATGTCTAAAAACCAGTTTAGCGTCAACCAGTTGTGATTGGTATCCTCGGATGTTAAAACGTTAAGGGACAACGTCCGTGTATTTGGCGAGAAAAGCAGATCGATCATATACGTCTTGAAGAGAGATATTGTGTTTTTTCAAGGCTTCATGGATATCCTCCAAACGCTCTTGAACGATACCCACATGTAGCCGCATAAGCTGGCAGATCTGGCGGGTCCTATCTTTGGAACCGATAAGGGCCTGAACTGGACATCTTCCCCCGCAATAGGGATAAACGCCACACTCCACACATCGCAATTCAGATCTGTACTCCACAAGTGAATTCAGATCATACTCTTCGAGTTTGAGTTCACCATCACTGTCGAGATGTCCTATAACTGCATCAGCGGGAAGATCAGCACAGGGATAAACATTTCCAGAAACAATATCATAGTTCTCTGCAATCTCCACGCCACACGCTGTATGCCCCCTTTTCTTCCCCGTCAAAAGATAAAGGATCAATTCATTGATATGAGTCAGTGGCAGAAGGATGCCTTCATCCAGTTTTCTAACATAGACATCCATGATCTTTTCGAGCTCTTCACCATATCGGTTGGCGAAGGAATCCAGATCCTTGATGGGCTGGCGGTCTTCTGCCCAATGCCAGAAAAAATGATTGACCAGGTTCTGCTGGTAAAGTCTCATGAATTCCTCAAAACAATTGAGGAGGGACTGGCTTTCCCGCAATGTGGACCAAAAAAGAACATTTCCCATGAAAAAGGAAGACAGACAACGGAGATTGTGCACAATATTTCTAAGGCTCGTGCCCACCCGGATCCTGTCATTCTGACTTTCATCGCCATCGATCGAAATCGAGTAGGTCCAAATATCTTTCATGAAATCGGGATAAGATTGGAAGGCTTCCTCGATCTTCTCTCCACTGGTGTAGATGAAAAATTGGAACTTATTTGAGCCTGCACTCTCTCTCAGTAATTGCCAAACCCTCACCATTTTATCCATGGCTAAAAATGGCTCTCCTCCATAAAAACAGAGCGTGATGGTCCTCCCCGGATGGCGATCGGCCAAACGTTGGATAAGAATCGTATCCCTTTCTGGATTTGTCTCCTCAAAGGTGACCACACTATCCCTGAGATCGGAACATCCTTTGGTTATGGCACTGTTGATACAGCCCTCACAACGTGCATAACAACGCCCTGTGACTGTCAGATGAATGAGAAGACGTCCGTCTTCCTGATAGTGATCTTCAGTGAAAGCTTGGTGGCCTCCCATCCGTACAGCCTGAGGATTGGAAAAATTCCCAAATCGGGAATGAATGAATGGGACGATGGGCATGTCGGGACTTTTTTATAAGACAATACCATAAAAATGGAAATAAATGTATGGGAAATGTGTTTAATGTTCTGTTTCAGCAAGTCCATTGTAAATGGCACATACGAAAAGAAATAGATACTGGTGTCGGCATAATTTATGAATAATTCAGGTTATAAAAGAACGGATGAAAGAATGCCCATTTGTTAAGATGGGTGTTGCACCTTCTGCCCCGTTCTGATAATTTGAATTATTAAAAAGTATCAGGCTAGTAAAAACGATCGAGGTTCAACGGATATTTTATGACGTCACCTGAGATAATTCTCAGTCTAATTGTTATTTTCTTTATCTCAACATTTGTCCGCTCTTCCTTAGGTTTTGGGGACGCGCTTGTTGCCATGCCCCTCCTGACACTGGTGGTGGGATTAAAAACGGCTACCCCGACGGTTGCTCTTGTGGCCACCACGATCTCGATCACCATACTGGTAAAAAACTGGAAGATCGCCGACCTTAAGGCCACTTTTCGACT
>JAGLRY010000476.1 GCA_023135995.1 Candidatus Aminicenantota bacterium
CTGCTGGGGCCCCTTTTAAATCCTGCAGATGCGGACTGTCAGCTCATAGGTGTGTATTCTGAAGAGCTGTGTATCCCCATGGCCGAGGCCTCAAAAATACTTGGTAAAAAACGGGTTATGGTTGTCCACGGTCTTGACCTGCTCGATGAAATTTCAGTGTCATCCCCCACGAAGGTGGTAGAAATTGATGAGAAAGGAAGTGTAAAAGATTATATACTGGACCCCGCGGATTTCGGGATAGGGCCTTTTAGTAAGAAAGAGCTCACCGGAGGCAGTCCAAAAGAGAATGTCCTTCTTGCCCTTGACCTCCTTGATATTGGAGGGAGGGGCGCCGGAGAGGTGTCCGCAGGAGCTAGTGCTGCCGGAGGGAGGCCCGCCATTAGAGAGGCCGTAGCTCTCAACGCGGGAGCAGCTCTGTATATCTACGGTCTTGCTGAAAACATAAGAGACGGCTATTTAATGGCAAAAGAAGCCCTGAAAACGGGAAGGGTCCTGGAAAAGCTTACACAGATAAGGGAAGAGGGAAAACTAATTGAGGTTGCCTCATAACCTCATAATGCTCCAAAGCACCTGGCACAGCCCGCAGGAGTAAAAGTAAAATGAGCATAATCGAAGAAATCGTTGAGAAACGGAGAAGAAAGGTAAAAATAAAAGGTCATGAAATGGGGGTAAAGCTTCCGTCAAAAAGAACCTTACCGGTGATTCCCTTTGGCAGAGATCCTTTTATAATATGTGAAATAAAGAGGAGTTCTCCCTCAAAAGGCGTTATTACCGGTGGAGTGGACGCAGTTCGCCAGGCAAGAAAATATGCGGATAGAGGAATACAGACTGTATCGGTCCTCACAGAGGAAGATTATTTTTCAGGCTCTCTAAGAGATCTTTTCGCTGTTAAAAATGCATTTCACGGGCTTTCTCTGTTGAGAAAGGATTTTATACTCGATGAGAAGGACATCGAAGTCTCATTCAGGGCCGGCGCAGACGCGGTTCTTCTCATAGCGTCGATGCATGATGTGAGAACACTTATCCGGCTGTACAGAAAGACAAAGACCCTCGGAATGGAGGTCCTCTTTGAAGTTCATAATAAGGAGGATTTGAAAAAAGCGGGGATGGTTAAACCGGATGTTACAGGATTCAACAGCAGGGACCTGATCACCTTCCGGATAGACCTTACCGTTCCGATTAAGCTGGGCTGCCTCGCGGACTGGAAGACCAGAAAGGTATTTGAGTCCGGAATCTCATCTGCAGAAGACGCGGACCTGGCCCTTTCATCAGGATTTTCGGGGTTATTAACCGGAGAAGCTGTTATGAAGGATGTCACCCTGATTGATAAATTGAAAGAAGCGTTTTGCCATAAACCCGGAAACTTCTGGCAGAGGTTATTCTCAATTAAAAAAGGTGAAAGACCCTATATTAAAATCTGCGGTATAACAGGAGAAAAGGACGCGGTACTGGCCGCTGAAATGGGCGCTGACATCCTTGGTTTCATCTTTGCCGACTCCCCGAGAAGGGCCGCTCCCGAATTACTGGAAAAGATCCGGGATCTCAATATTTTAAA
>JAGLRY010000477.1 GCA_023135995.1 Candidatus Aminicenantota bacterium
GCCCGAAGGGTAAAAAATGTCGACTATGAATAGGAAGCACATTGATAACGGAAATGTCAAGGTGATTTACTGGAAGAATAATGTTAATGAGTGATATTGCTTTTGTTGAACAAAGTATCGACATTTTTTATGAATAGTCCAGGATAGAGATCGATGCGAATGAAAAAATTAATATTTCAGGTAGGCATTATTCTGTGTCTGAGTTTCGTTGTCGGGATAAGTGCGAATTTGTCTCTGATCAAACAATACCGCAAGGGAGATTTTAGTCAAAGCTTCCTCTCTCACGAAGATTTTCCCTCGATACAGTTCATCGGTATCTTCGAAGCGGAGGACCTCTTTGCTGGCGGGAATGCTGTTTTTCTGGACAGCAGGGCTGAAGAGAAGTATCTCGAGGGACATATATTGGGAGCTGTCAATATCCCATTCGAAGGCGGAGAGCGCATCGTCGAGGAACAACTTCCCTTCCCTCGCGAAGCAACTCTGATCGTGTACTGTGATGGGAATGAATGCCAGTCCAGTGTGCTTCTTGCCAAGGTTCTCGCGGAATTCGGATTTGAGGACATCCGCGTATTTTTCGGAGGCTGGGCCGAATGGGTTGCAGCCGGGCTTCCCCTATCTGAGAGAAATGATACGTAATAAATCTGTTTTGTTGGTGTTTCGACTTGTGGTTGGAGGAGTGTTTATCTGGGCTGGCTTATTAAAGATCCTGGACCCTTTAGAATTCGCACAGAATATCGCCAACTACCGCGTGTTTTCCCCTGCCCTCTCACTCCTCGCTGCTATTGTCCTGCCCTGGCTTGAGATCTTGTGCGGTGTCCTCGTGATTTTCGGGATATTCCGCTCTGCCAGTTCGCTCCTCCTATCGGGTTTATTGGCTGCTTTTTTGGTTCTGATCATGGTCACCATTTTTAGAGGACTTGATGTGGATTGTGGATGTTTTGGTTCTTTAGGCCGACACGTAGACTATAGCCTGCTGCTCACAGATATTGTCCTTCTTTACCTGACGCTAAACATCTTTGTGTCTTCTCTAAGTCGCCGCTCGGCGACGTCCTAGTGTTTTGGTGCAGGTAACAATCCTCTTTTTGTATTCCCTTTGTGCGGGTTCGGGCATTTTTTGTTAATAGGAGTAACGAGAAACAAAAAGAGCCTTGAATTTTGGTAAGGTTGCATGTATATTTCTTGTTTCATTCTGTGAGTTTACTGATTTAAGAATAATCATGAGGAGTTAGGTATGAGTGATAAGAAGTATGTCTACTCTTTCGCGCCCGGAAGTGTCGAGGGTAACAGGGACATGAGAGATACCCTCGGAGGAAAGGGCGCAAATCTTGCTGAGATGGCAGGGATCGGAATTCCGGTTCCTCCTGGATTTACGGTCTCTACGGATGTCTGTAATCTTTTCCTCAAAGCGGGAAACCAAATCCCTCCAGAAGTGGAGGAGGAGATTTTGGGTCATCTGGACAGGCTGGGGGATGCAGCTGAGCAGAGACTCGGTGATGAAGAGAATCCCCTCCTTGTCTCTGTGCGTTCTGGGGCGAAATTCTCTATGCCCGGGATGATGGACACCATCTTGAACTTAGGACTCAATGACCAGACTGTTGAAGGATTGGTACAAAAAAGCGGCAACAGACGGTTTGCCTTGGATTGCTACCGCCGTCTCATCCAGATGTTCGGGGATGTTGTTCTGGAAATATCCAAGAAGGATTTTGAAAATATCCTCAAGGGGATTAAACGCCAGAACAACATCGAAAACGACTTCGAACTTTCTGAGAAGAACCTTGAAGACGTCATTGCGGGCTATAAGAACTTGGTCAAAGGCCGGACGGGAATGGATTTTCCCCAAGATGTCAAAGAGCAGCTTTTTATGGCGATCTCCGCGGTGTTCAAATCATGGGGCAATCCGCGGGCCATCACATACCGCCGGTTGAATCATATCCCCCATGACTTGGGAACGGCGGTCAATGTCCAGATGATGGTTTTTGGCAATTTTGGAGAAAATTCTGCTACGGGTGTAGGTTTTACTCGGAATCCGGCCACCGGTGAAAAGGAACTCTATGGAGAATTCCTTTACAATGCCCAGGGCGAGGATGTTGTGGCAGGCATAAGAACCCCATCCCCCATAGAAGACCTCAAGAAAAACATGTCTGAGGCGTATGACGAGTTGGAAGAGATTACAACACGATTGGAGAAACACTACCAGGATATTCAGGACTTTGAATTCACCATTCAGGAAAGAAAGCTCTACATGCTGCAGACACGGAGCGGGAAAAGGACAGGCTGGGCTGCGGTAAGGATCGCTGTGGATATGGTAAATGAGGGCCTGATCAACAAGGAAAAAGCGCTCTTTTTAGTCGAACCTGAGTCTTTGGATCAACTCCTCCATCCTGTCTTTGACGGTGCAGAGAAAGCCAAGCACGAGATCCTGGCTCGGGGACTCGCAGCGTCTCCGGGAGCAGCCACGGGGCAGGTGGTCTTTACAGCGGATGAGGCAGTTTCGTGGAAAGAGGTGGGTAAACGCGTTGTGTTGGTCAGAGAGGAAACTTCACCCGACGATATCCACGGGATGAGCGCATCTCAAGGTATCTTGACAGCGACCGGAGGCATGACATCTCATGCGGCCATCGTGGGGAGACAGATGGGAAAACCCTCTGTCGTTGGCTGCGCCGCCATTATGCCCAATGAGGAAGACAGATATTTCCAGGTGGGTGACCAGAAGGTCAATGAGGGAGATTGGATCTCCATCGACGGAAGCTCCGGCGAAGTGCTCCACGGGGAGATCCC
>JAGLRY010000478.1 GCA_023135995.1 Candidatus Aminicenantota bacterium
ACCCCCAAGGATGCAAGGATAGCCTTTGCTTTTGGTGCGGAAGGGATCGGCCTTGCCCGTACGGAACACATGTTCTTCGAGAGGGAAAGACTCCCCTTTATCAAACAGATGATCATGGCAGAGACCGAGGATGAACGGCGGGAAAACCTCAAGCATATCCTCCCCTTCCAGAAGACAGATTTTTATGAGTTGTTCAAAGAGCTGAAGGGGTACCCTGTGACCATCCGTACATTGGATCCGCCACTCCATGAGTTTTTACCCAAAAAAGAAGAGTTGATGGTCGAGCTCGTGGAGCTTAAAGCTTCCGAATCGCCGGATAATAAACGGATCCAGGAGCTCGAAAAAGTTCTGGAAAGGGTCAAAGCACTTGCCGAGTTCAATCCCATGCTCGGGCACAGAGGATGTCGCCTGGGGATCACCTTCCCTGAGATCATTGAAATGCAGGCCCAGGCCATTTTCGAAGCGGCCTGTGAATTGGCCAGCGAAGGCGGAAAGGTCTTTCCCGAGATCATGGTCCCTCTCATCGGGTCTGTGGAGGAGTTGGCCGACCAGAAAGAGATCATCGTCAGGATCGCAGAGGAGACGATAAAAAAATACAATGTTGAGCTGGAATACACGGTCGGAACCATGATCGAAATTCCGCGAGCCGCCATCACGGCCGATGAAGTGGCAAAGGAAGCGGATTTCTTCTCCTTCGGAACCAACGACCTGACCCAGACAATATTCGGAGTATCTCGAGATGACGGGGCCAGTTTTATCAATCATTATCTCACCCACGGATTCTGGAAAGATGATCCTTTTGCCACTGTGGATGTGAGCGGAGTCGGCGAATTGATGAAGTGGGCCGTTGAGAAGGGCCGTCAGACCAAACCAGAGCTCAAGGTGGGTATCTGTGGTGTTCACGGAGGAGACCCGCGGTCGATCTTCTTCTGTCACAAGATCGGATTGGATTATGTGAGCTGCTCGGCCTATCAGATCCCCATTGCCCGCCTGGCCGCTGCTCAGATCACGCTTTCTGAGGATACGACATCATAGTATGGCGGTTCTGTAATCAAGGAAAACGCCTTACGTTTGATGTTCGATAGACATCAGCGTTTACCGGCTGTTTTGTATATGAGGTTTTTCAATATGTAGGCAGCCATGGCCGGATTGGCATCCAGCCGTCTTTTGCAGTAGGCTGAAGCGTATTTCCATTTTTCGGCAAAAGGGACATAGAGACGCACAATAATACCCTCTCGAATGAGTTCGTCTTGAAAGGCCCGCATGGGCACTCCCATGAGCATTTGGACTTCATACTGGTCTTTTTTTATGTTCAATCGTTCAGCGATGTTGATGGATTCCCGAATGATTTCTTTATCATGGGAGGCGATCTCAGGATAATGCCCCTCCTTGAACAGGACTTCCAGTTGTTCGAGGAGCTTAGTCTTCATATCAGGCTTTCTCGTGAGGGCGATCTCCTTTGGCTCGTTGTAGATGCCGATACAGATGCGGATGCGCGCGTTTAAACCGCTTATGGACTTGATGTCTTCGTCTGTCCGGAAGAGACGGGATTGGAGGACCGTTCCGAATGTCGGATGCCCTTTGATCAGAGCCCGGAAGATATCCAGCGTCAGGTCGGTCAGCGTGTGGTCTTCCATGTCCAGAGTAATCTTTATGTCGTGCTGCTCTGCTTTGGACACAATTCCCTCGATGACCTTTTGACAGTGTTGTGTGCCCCTGTGGCTGCCCAGTTGGGTGGGTTTTAAAGAGAGAGTGGCAAACTCCTGCGCCCCCAAGCTGTCGATGAGTTTTTCGTAAACACCGACTGTGTACTGGACTTCCTCATCCACTTCGATCTCTTCTCCCAAAAGGTCTATGGTGGAACAGACATGTCTTTCCTTCCAAGATGTGCGCGCGGTTTCAACGGCGGCTTGAATGCTATCCCCTGCGACATACGGACTGGCAAAAAGCTTAACGAGGGGAGTGGGAGCAAGATTGATGATGAATTTTTTTAAGCCCATCCAAAACTCCTTTAAAAAACGTCTATAAGAATCCAACCGCTCAAGAAGGAGTATTAAGGATAAAAACTAATTCATTTTGAAGTAAACTTCAAGAATTGTTTCATCTTTTTTGAGGATTGGCAAATGTGTGGCACAAAAAAGAAGGTCCGTGTAGTTGAGGAAAGAGTTTACCCTCTCCCGTTTTTTTGATATGTAATACCTGTATGGGTAATATCAGAAAATTGTTTCGAATCGTTGGAAGACGAAGATCACCAATCAAGTTTGTTTATTGTGATGCCTATTGGATGGTTGACATCGGGAACCATGTGTTCCCGCTCATGAAATACCGTCTTCTTTACGAGAAGCTAATCTCGCTGGGAGTCAAAAAGGAAAATTTTATAGAGTCTCAACCGGCACAGGACGACGACATCTTGAGAGTGCACTCCGCAAGATATTTGAAAAAGTTGAAGACTGGAAAATTATCGCATACTGAAATGCTGGCACTGGAGCTTCCATATTCTCCAGACCTTTTGCAGTTTGCAAGACTTCATGTGGGAGGGACCATCATTGCTGCGGAGAAGGCGCTGGAAGAGGGGATGGCCACTCACCTCGGCGGGGGATTCCACCATGCGTTTTCTGACCATGGTGAGGGATTTTGTATACTCAATGATGTGGCAGTGGCGATAGAAAGGCTGAAACACCTGGGTGTCATCCAAAAGACCTTGATTGTTGATTGTGATGTGCACCAGGGAAACGGGACAGCAGCCATCTTTTCAAAAAAAGAATATGTGTTCACGTTTTCGATCCATCAGATGGATATTTATCCAGCCCACAAGCCGGAGAGCACACGGGATATAGGCCTGTGGGCAGGGGAGGGAGACGGGAAATACCTGGAGGCCCTTCAGTCCCATTTTCCCCGCCTTTTTGAAGAATTCCAGCCGGATATTGTTTTTTATCTTGCCGGAGCCGATCCTTATGAGGAAGACCAGTTGGGAGGATTACGGTTGACTCTGGAAGGTCTCAAGAAGAGGGATGCGATCGTTATC
>JAGLRY010000479.1 GCA_023135995.1 Candidatus Aminicenantota bacterium
ATTTGCAGTGGACGACCACCGACCCAACCTACCCGTTTATCTTACCGTATATGCTTCGTTCTATCGTCTCTTGAGCTGATCGAGTTTATCTTGAGCAGCTTTGAACCTGGGAGCGATCTCCAGGGCCTTTTTGTAGTAAGCGATAGCTTTATCTTTGTCCCCGATCTGGACATAGAGGTCACCGAGGTCCGAACAGAGCTTGGCATTCCTGGGGAAAAGGGCCTCAGCCACTTCTAATGCCGTGAAGACCCTCGCATCTTTACCCGTTTCGTTGAGCTGCCGTCCCAGGTCGTAAAAATGATTAAATTTTAGGTCCGGATGGTCGGGATCCAGCGCTTTTGCCCTTTTGTAAAGCCTGACAGCGGATTCGACGTCTCCTGTCCAGATGTAAGCCTCTCCCAGGTGAGTGAGAGGACCCGGACTGTCAGGGTAGAGGGCCACTCCAAGATTGAGAAGGGGGAACGCCTTATTTGGGGCATCGTCTCTTAAAAAATACCGGGAGACCCTAGCCAGAGATTGAGAATAATCGGGATAGATCTCTTTTCCTGAGAAGGCCTCTTTCAAGCGGGCGGACAATTGTTCAAAATCCGTGTGAGGCGAGAGGGTCATATTTTGCATCTCCTCTGTATATACGGCGTCCCACTCTTTCTTCCAGGAAGCGATTTTATCGGCAAAAGTCTCTGTAAATTGGTAAGGATGTTGGCTTGAAGGCCATTCTCTGCTGATTTTTATGTAATCACTGAAGAATTCTAAAGGACCGCTTTTGTGATAACTTTTGATCTTTTCTCTTCCATTGGCTCCGTCGAGTGCTGATGCCATATAACTGCCGACTTTGATCATGGCTTCCTTCCCGATGGGATGGAACCCCTCGTCGATCCTCTTGCTCGTAGCCCCAAAGTTTCCTCTCAAGGCCCCCCTGTTGACATTTTGATGAAAATAAGAGAATGATTCTGCAAGATCCTTGTTGTTTTGAGCGGCATGTCTCTTATTCCAGTCATAGTTGCTGAGGCCTTGGGAGAAGACCGCACGACAAGTTTCAAACATGAATTTTCCACTTTTGTCTGCGACGTATGTCTCGAGGCCGAGGTCTTCACTGAGGACAAGCTCGGCCAACTGAGTGACGTAGAACATGCGATCGAAACTTTCCAGGTTGGCTGCGATGGCTATGGCAAAACGCTCAGTGGGAAAGATGAGAAGGAATGTCTTTGTCTCCGCTTGAGACCCTCCATGCTGGATGCGAAAGTGTCCATTCAAGGGACGGACATTCCATCCCATGCCGTATGTGGTGTACCGCCCGTTCTTGAGAACCATGGGTGTGAACATCTGCCTGTAGGTCTCGGCTTGCAAAATCTTTCCATCTAAGATACCGATCGCGTATTTCAGGAGGTCGACCACTGTGGACCGGGTGCCGCCACCGGCAAAACGGCTGGAAATATCCACGTATTCCGAATTCTTGAGTTGTCCTTGGAGCAACCGGTATCCCCGGACGCGGTTGGGAATGATGTCCACGGGATCATCGAGCCTGGAGTTGGTCATGCCCAAAGGCTCAAAAATGTGCTCTTTGATGTAATCGCCGTAGGCCCGGCCTGAAGCCCCTTCGATCACAGCTCCAAGAAGGTTGTAACCATAAGTGGAATAGTTGTACCGTGTTCCCGGCTCGGCAACCGGGGGGAAATCCTGGAAGATCGCTATGGCCTCCCTTGTGTTTTTGTGGATTTTAATATGCCCCTCGAGGTTATAATTGTTGTAATGGCTGATGCCGCCGATGTGGCCTAAAAGCTGCCGGACGGTGATCGGCCATTTTTTCTTGGGGAAATAAGGAACGTATGTCTGGACCTCGGCATTCAAATCGATCTTCCCCTTCTCGGTAAGCTGCAAGATAGCCATGGCTGTGATGGTCTTTGTGATCGAGGCGAGGCGATAGGCGCTTTCCGGTTTTGCCGGGACCATATTTTCCAGGTCTGAATAACCGAAACCTTCTACCCAGACAACCCCGTCCTTCAGAAAACCGATAGAAAGGCCGGGAACTTTATCCAATATCATGTAAAGGTTGAGGAACTCCTTGTATTTTCGGATGGCTTCGGCATAGGGGTGTAATTCCACATCTTGTGCGGCAAACCCGCAACCGCAGATAAGTGCTAGAAGGATAAGAAGATGGAAAAAGCGATGGTGTTTATTCATAAACCTGCGACTCCTGAATATCTATTCCTAGCCTTATATCAGGCAGAGAAGCTGTCATAGGATAAAACCAAAGACAAGAAACAGAACAATGGTTACTCCTGCAGCCGAAAAAGCATAAGGAATTTGTGTGCGGACATGGTCAATATGGTCGGTCGCCGCTGCCATGGAGGAAATGATCGTCGTGTCCGATATGGG
>JAGLRY010000048.1 GCA_023135995.1 Candidatus Aminicenantota bacterium
GCCAGAAGCGCTGTCCGGGCACCGCTTCGTTCTGCCAGAAGGTCCCGAACCTTTTGCTTGGCCCTCTCCAATCGTGATGGCTGGATGTCCACAGCGTTCATCTCTACCGACAGATCCAGGGCGATGATCAGGGGAGCCTCATCTTCTGTAAAGGGCATGGGCTCTTGCATCCAGGTCGGTCCGGATAGAGCAAGAGCAGCAAATATGAATACGGGAATCAGGAGGTTGACTGGTCGCAGACGTTTTATCTGCTCTGTTCCAACGATGAGATGCTTGAGAAGGTGGGGAGAGATGAACTTTTCCCACTGCCGTGTTGCGCTCTGTTTGCGGCGAAGCAGCCAAAAGAGGAAGAGGATGGGCAGGAGTGTGAGAAGCCATAGCGGTCTGATGAAATGAAAGTTGGAGAGTTGCCCCAGATCAATCATAAGCCGGCTTCTCCTTTCGGCGCAGCAGGCTGCGTGACGCCATCATCAGGTGGTAAATGATATACAGAACCAAAAACGCCCCCACAGGATAAAAGTAAAGCGGCCGTCTGGGGCGATAGGAGAGAGTCTCGAATTCGAGGGGTTCGAGCTCATCCAGCTGGCGGTAGATATCCTCCAGTTCCTCCCGGTTCATCCCCATAAAGAATTGGCCTTCCGTAAGCTCGGAGATCTCCTGGAGGGCTTCGATGTCAAGGGCTTCCTCGCCCACTGTGGCTGGGTCACCCATGGCAATAGTGTGGATCGTCACATCATTTTGGGCCGCGATCCCGGCTGCCCGAGATGGAGGCACCTGGCTGCCGGTGTCGTTGCCATCTGTCAATAGGATCATCACCTTGTTTTCCGATTCGCTGTTTTCGAAGAGCTTGATCGCGAGCCCGATGGCATCCCCGATCATGGTTTGTGGGCCTGCCATCCGGACCTGGGCTTCATCCAGCAGAATCCGAAAGGTGTCGTAGTCCTGCGTGAATGGCACCTGGAGATAGGCCGCTGTGCCGAAGAGGATCAGACCCAGTCGGTCCCCTTCTCGGCGGGAGATAAAATCATCCAGGACAAGCTTTATGGCTTCAAGGCGGTCGATCCGGTTGCCTTCTGTATCCAGAAAATCGCGTGCCTCCATGGAGCCCGAGAGGTCCACGGCCAGCATGAGGTCGCGTCCTGCCTCGATCCTGGTTATGGGATCCTCGACCCATTGGGGGCGAGCCATGGCTGATACGATCAAAAGCCAGGCCAGTGGAAGCATAAGCTTCTGGAAGGGCTTTGGCCGGAGGATGACAGCTCCTCTTCCCGGGGTCTGTCCCGTGACTTTTTGCAGCGTTTCGAAAAAAGGCGCCTGAACAGCCTCGCGCTGCTCCTTGTAGGGCTTTGCTAATAGTCGGATGAAGAAGGGAAGTACGAGCAGAGCAAACATCCAGGGGTAAGTAAATTCAAACATCAGGGCTCTCTCCTGTGTTTTTTGATCCATTTACGCACAGTGTGTATGAGCTCGTGGATTTCCTCTTCTTTGTACTGTTCCAGTCTCTTTTGTGACTGATAGGCGGTCTGCTCGAGGATCTGCCCCGGGCCGTCTGTGAAATCCGTGCCTCCGTAGCTTGCATCCAGAAACCTCAGCCAGTTCTCACCGCTGAGTGATGCGATTTTTTCACGCGGGAAACAGTGCAGGGCGGTTTGTTTGACCAAAACAGGGATTTCCGCAAGAGCTTTTTCCAAACCGAGATTCTGGCGCAGGATCCTCTCGATATCCTGGAGTTTCTCGAGTGCCCAGCGGCGGTATCGGTTGGCTTTGATGTAGCGATAGCGGCGGTAAACGATCCAAACTAAAAGAGTAAAAATAAGGCTAAAAAGGATAAGCCATCCGATGGTTTCGGGTTTATAGCTGATCGCCTGGGGTAAGGCGATCTCGATCAGGCCTTCAGGTTGGGGATCTGCAGATTGTGGTCCAAACAATTCAACTCCTCCTTGTCCGTGGAGAGTAACCGAGGAGGTGTCTCACCTGTTGGGCCACGCCTTCCGATGTGCTTAAAGGCAGAATAGGAATGCCCCGCTTTGACAGCCATCCCTTTGTTTTCTGCAGGCGCACATTAAAAATGTCCGCAAAATCTTTCTGCACCTTTCCCTTGGAGGTGTCGATCTCAAGTTGGAGTTCTCCATCGCTCACAACAAGTGTGCCTCCGTTAGGCAGTTGTGTCTCCAGAAGATCATACATCAGACATACGATGAGGTCGTTATGCCTTGCGATAAGAGACACAAGCCGCTCTGTTTCACTGTCAGCACCGTTGAGATCACTGATGATGCAGACCAGATAGTCGTGTTTGGCAAGATGGACGACTTTCTTGAGTGCCTGATTCAGCATCTCTGGATTAGTTTTGATTCCCGTACCTATTTTTAAAGCGTGGTTATATTTTATGACAGCCTGAAGTGTATGTATGATTCTTTTGCGGCTGCGGTGGGGTTTTATCTCTGAAATATCGGTGTCATTAAAAAC
>JAGLRY010000480.1 GCA_023135995.1 Candidatus Aminicenantota bacterium
TCAGAGCCAAAAATCGATGTCAATTTTTTGTCGGATGTTCGCTGAAGGTTATCGATCTGTTTTTTCACAAGATTTATTGAGTCATTACAAATAACTTCTAGGGCAGAATCAAAGTTTCATATCATGATTAAAAAAAGTGACAGTCCCCTTTTTTTGGTCAACGAAAGTGAGGGATAGTGCGTTATTATATATGATAAGAGAAAAATGGACGAGATAGCTCTAGTGCAATCAGCACAGGAGGGTAGCGCAGACGCCTTTAAACTCCTGTTCGAGGACAACAAGCGCCGGATCCTTTCTCTGGCTTACCAGTACACGAAAAACCTCGAGGACTCCGAAGACATTGTACAGGACACGTTCATCAAGGCGTATCATTCGTTACAGAAGTTCAACATCGGGGCCAACACCAATTTTTCGGCCTGGCTCTACCGAATCGGCATAAACTGCAGCATCGATCACTTGAGGAAAAATAAGAAACAAAAAGATAACATCATGCCGACAGATGATATGGATGGCTTGAGTGCATCGACGAACACGTCGAATCCCGATAACACCCACCACAAACGTGAGGTCAGGGAGAAGCTCGAGCAAGTGCTAGACACGCTGACGAAGAGGCAGCGGATGATCTTCATCCTCAAACACTATCAGGAACTGAGCATCAAGGAGATCGCCGAGTACATGGACTGTTCGGAGGGGAGTGTGAAGAAACAGCTGTTCAGGGTCGTCTCGGTCATGAAAAAACACTTCAAATGTTTCTTACCGGAGAACCGCTATGAAATGCAAAAAGTGTAAAGAAGACATCGTGCTTTTGCTTTACGGTGAGCTTGCCGATAAAGACAATAGCGAAGTGATGGCGCACATAAAGGGATGCCCGGAGTGCGCTGACGAATGGGAGAGCACAAAGGGTGTTTTTGCACTGTTGGACGAAACAAAGGGGGAAAGTGCGCCCGAGGCGGATTGGGAGAGATGCTGGGGTGCCATCCAGACGGATATTGATGAGAGGTCGAGGGGAGAAAAACACAAAAAGACAGAGAGAGAGAGAAGGTTTTTCATGCTTCCTGGATGGGCTTATGCGGTGGCGTCAGTTTTTGTGATCTTTGTTCTGGGCGTGCTTATCGGAAGGTTTTGGTTAACGTCGGACACACAGATCGCCGCTGTCCCTGGGATACAGGCTGCAGGCTCTTCAGAATACATCAAGCAGTCGCTAAACGAACACTTCGAAACTTTGAAGCCGCTGCTTGTTTCGTACGCCAATTATTCGGCGGAGGAGAACGGGAGAGAGACCATCACTCTGGACAAGGAGATTGTGAGAAGCCTTCTTATCCAGAACTATTTGTTGAAAAAGCTAGTGATCGAGTCCGATCCATCGGCTGGGGAGCTCTTGGAAGATCTAGATCTTATCTTAAGGGAGATCAAAAACATGCCCAGCGATGACAAGTGGGCTCCTTCTCAGGTTAAGGAACTCATCCATGAAAGAGAAATACTCTACAAAATGGATATATTGAAGACATTATAGGAGGCACACAATGAGACACACAAAAATCTTAGTATTGTTTCTGGCTTTTGTCCTTGTTATGGGAGGCCTGCTTTTGGCGCAGGAAAACAAAGACAAGGAAATCTATGAAAAGGCCAGAAAATCTATCTATAAGAAAAACTGGGAGAGAGCGATCGAGGATTTTGACCGGTTGATCAAGGAGTTCGAAGAGAGCAAATATATGGATCAATCGTTCTATTATCTTGCTTTCAGCATGGATAAACTCAGCCAACAGATGGAAGAACTTGAAGAACAGATCAAGTACAAGAAAGATGCCATCGGGAAGCTCAACTCTCTCATCAAGGGATATTCTTCGAGCTCTTGGGTGGATGATGCCCGCACATTAAGGGTGAAGATCGCAGAAGATCTGGTCCAGAAGGGCTACCCCACTTACCGATTTTATATCAACGGAAGTCTGAGGAAGCTCGAAGAGCTGAAAGAATTGGAGGAGCTCGAGGGCATCGAAGAATTGCTGGAAATGGAAGATCTGGAGGAGTTGGAACACCTTACATTGGAGGAACTGGAAGAGTTGGAAGGGGTAGAAGAGCTCCTGGCGTTGGATGAGCACGGGGGAATTGTGGCATTAGGTTCGCTAAAGGCTTTGAAAGCATTAGACAACCTGGCTTTGATTAGAGAGATCGATATCGATCCTATAATTGTGATCGGCGAAGATGAGGAAGAAGATCCTGAATTGGAGCTGAAGCTTGTGGCCTTGAGCGCACTCATGAACGTGGATGAAGAAAAGGCCTATCCCATTCTTGTTAAGACCATAAAGGAAAGCGAGAATCCTAAGCTCAGAGAAAGAGCGCTGTTTATTCTGGCTAATTCCGATCATCCTCAGGCCAGGGATATGATGATCGAGGTGGCGACCAAGGACCCGGATAAAAAGGTTCAGGAAATGGCCATTTTCTGGCTTGGGAACAACCAGGATGAAAAGAGTTTGGACACTCTTATCAAGATTTATGATGCGACCACTGATAGCAAATTAAAAGAGCGTCTGATTCTGGCTATCGGGCAGAATGACAGTGAAAAGGCAAAAAAGAAACTGTTCTGGATCCTTGAAAATGACAAAGATACGAAAGCCAAAGAGGCTTCCATAATGTGGTTGGGGAATAGGGAAGATGAAGAAAGCCTGGAAGCCATGATCGCAGTTTTCAATAAAGCGACCGACACGAAACTCAAAGAGAGAGTGATTATGGCCATCGGACAGAACGACAGCAAAAAAGCTGAAGATAAAATGATCGAAATTTTAATGGGCGATCCAAACATGAGGATCAAGCGACTTGCTGTTATGTTGTTGGGACAGAAAAAAAGCGAAAGGATTCTCGATGTTCTCAAGGGTGCCTATGTCGATGCGGATGAGGCAAACTTCAAGCAAAGCATCATCTTTGCCATGTCTCAGAACAAAAGTAAAAAGACCATACCTGTTCTGATCGAGATGGCCAGGCAAGAAAAAGATCCAAGGCTGAAAAAGCAGATCATTCTTGTGTTGGGTCAGTCCAAGGATGAGGAAGCGATCAAGTTTCTGAAGGAAATTATCGAGAAGTGAGAAAAAAGGGGACTGTCCCTTTTTTGCATTACCTCTGGAAAAAAGGGACTGTCCCCTTTTTCTGTCCCCTTTTCTATAGGACGGGCCAGGAGCGGGGGAAGAAAAATTTCTCGTAGAGCCGGAGGGCGTAGAGGTCGGTCATGCCGGCGATCGCATCGCCCACGCGTCTTTCCAGCGAATCCCCTTCAGGGTACGGCTTGATCAAATTTCCCGGATTCTCCATCAAATGCACGAACAGATCCGTCATGATCTTCTCGGTTTTTCTGAGCTCTGGACTGGCCGCCGGATTAAAATACACACGCTCGTAGAGGAACTCTCGGAGTTCTGCAACTCCCTCGGTGATTTCCTCGCTCATCGTGATCTTCGCCAGTCCAGTCTGAAGGCTGGACTCAACCACGTCCTCGACCATCTTGTCTATTCGTGATGCATACCATTTGCCGAAGATCCCAACAAGATGTTCGGGGATGTCTTTGGCCTTAATGACGCCAGCTCTCACCGCATCATCGATGTCATGATTCACATAAGCGATGACATCCGAAGCCCGGACGATCTGTCCTTCCAGCGTGGCTGGCATGTTCTGCTTGTTTTGGCTGAGGATGGCTCCCTTCCCCTTGGAATGCTTGGCGATGCCATCGCGCACTTCATAGGTGAGGTTGAGACCTTTCCCTTCGTATTCCAACTGTTCCACCACACGCAGGCTCTGCTCAGAATGAATGAATCCCATGGAGAGAAGAGTATTTAAGGTGTTCTCCCCGGCATGGCCAAAAGGAGTGTGTCCCAGGTCGTGACCCAGGGCAATGGCTTCGGTCAAATCTTCATTCAGCCGCAAAGCCTTGGCCACAGTTCGGGCGATCTGCGAGACTTCGAGCGTGTGGGTCAAGCGGGTGCGGTAGTGGTCGCCAAAAGGAGCCATAAACACCTGGGTTTTGTGCTTCAACCTTCGGAATGATTTGCAATGGATGATCCTGTCCCTGTCGCGCTGGAAAGCTGTCCTTATCGAATGGAATTTTTCAGGTCGTTCTCTTCCTTTAGAGCTGGAGCTTAGGCAGGCCTTCACGTGGAGGATCTCTTTCTCAAGCTCCTCTATCCTTTCCCTTATAGATATAGACATCTCTTTTCCTATTCTATTAGTCGACGCATACTCCTGTTCTTTCCATTTACCATCTTTTGAGAACCTTTACAACGCATTATCATTGTTTTTGAAAAAGATCATACCTGGATTTTTCAGGTCAATCAATTTTTGGGATAGATGAGCCAAGGTGTGTTCTTCTGGGCATGCGTGATGAGCAGCCGCGGAACAGGAAAATTGATCTCCTTACGGTGGGAGAAAAACATTCGTTCCGTCACGATCAGATTAGCGATCCCCCCCCGCCTCTCCTTGAGTGGAGGTATGGGTTCATCGATCAGAAAAAGATCGTTTTTTTCGTTTGTCATATTCGTTTCCTTTTCAAT
>JAGLRY010000481.1 GCA_023135995.1 Candidatus Aminicenantota bacterium
GCCTGGCCTCCATATCCAGAGGAGCCAGTCTAATTACCTGTTTGAGAAACGTTGTGGATTTTTCGAACCGACTTTCACAGAGATGAATTTTTGCCAAGTTTTTTCTCGCCTCAACAGAATAGGGTTGTCTTTTTATCATCTCTTCAAAATAAAGTTTGGCTATTTCGCCATCAAGAAGCTGGTTATAGGCATAGCCCATTAAAAAGAAAATCTTGGACAGAGGGCCAAGGGTTTCAAGGATTTTTCTTGCCAATTGCAAACCACCTTTCCAATCTTCATTCACAAATTTGACATCCACAAGCTGTGAATAGCACTCAGTCCGATCATAACCATTCAAAAGAGCCAATTTAAAACAGTCCTCTGACCTTCCCAGGTCACCCGACTTTTTCTTTAATAATCCCATGATGAAATGAGGAAGGCCGATGTTCGGATGCTTTTTGCACAATTTTCTGAGAATTTTTTTGAAAGCTTCTTCTTCTTCCTTTTTATTCGGTGCATAGAATTTCTTCCATGCGTAGACTTTTAAGATTAAAACTTCAACGGGACTCTGAGACTCCTTGGAGCTACGTCTTGCCCAAATAGCTCTTTCATCAATGAGTCCATTCGGTGATCGCCATTTTGTACTTATCTCCCTCGCAATCATTCTTGTATAAATGGCATCAAATTCCTGACAGACCTTTAACGCCTTTCCTTGCTCGTTATGGAAGAAAAGGATATACCCGAGCAACGCATAGGCTTCGATATTGTTAGGATATACAGCAAGTTCTTCTTCAAGAACCTGAACAGCTTTATCCTGCTCACCATTCCTGAACAAGGAAAAGGCAAGGTCAGCTCTGATTCCTTTTTTCTTAGGATTTTTGGACAAGACTTCTTTAAAGTGACGGATAGCTTCACCGTACACCATTTGATCCATACACTCCCGTCCTTCCCTCTCTGTGCTTCCGCCTGCCTCCAAATACGAAGAAAGTGGTCCGAACAGAACAATGACCAAGATTATTAAAATGGTTCTCTTCATTTCCCCACTTTCGAGCATCTTAGGAGCTATATCTATAAGCTAGGCCCTTAGAAACAAAATGTCAAACTCAGTCGATAGTACCGGATCATTCCTAATGACAGATAGTGTTTCACCGTCTTCTTGAGGCCAATTCGTTTGACACTGCCAGATCATATGTTTTGGGTGGGAAGTGGCTTTTCCTCAGTCTCACTAATCTGGGTGCCACATTTTGCATAGAAGACAGACTCGCCCAGATTATCAGTGTTGCATTTAGGACATAACATGTCTTTACTCCCCTAATATTGCTGAGGATAGAATATAAATTTGTGGGAAAAGAGTCAAATTGTATTATGGGGCTCGACCGTATATGTCCTCCCTGACTCAGTTTCAAAGGCAATCAATCCGTCTGGAGTGGTTACCACTGGCACGGACTGCCCTTCAGTCGTGATTTTTACAGAATTAATTACACGCAGCCGGCAGGTTTTTCCCAGCAAAGATCGAATGTCTGCATAAGAAAGGCGGCTCTTTTCCCAGGTCACATCCAGTTCGAATCCTCCCCTGGCCTTTATGCCTTTCACCTCTCCGGATCGCCAGGCATCCGGCAGAGCCGGAAGCAAATAGAGTTCGTTCTCATGCGACTGGACGAGCATTTCCGCCACGGCTGCGGAAATCCCGAACAGACCATCCACCTGAAGTGCTCGGGAGCAGATGGCATACAAACTATCATAGGTATAGTGATGGATGTAGTACTGGAAATTATCCATGGCTTTTTCGGGATTTTGCAGCCGGGCCCAACAGGCCATCTTCCAGGCAGAAGCCCAACCGTTGCCCTCCAATCCCCTCTGTTCCAGCACCACACAGCAGCCCTCCGCCAGATCAGGCGTTCGACGCAACGATATCTGGTTCCCGGGGAACAGGCCGTACAGATGAGAGATGTGACGGTGGCTTTTTTCCTTCTGGCCCCAATCCTCCAACCACTCCTGCAGATCACCGTTTTTACCGATCTGCATGGGCGCCAGGCGTTCCCTAACACCCAAAACCTCTTGGCGAAATTCCCGGTCCACATCCAGGATCCCAGCCGCTTCCACCACATAGCCGAAAAGGTCGTGCAGAAGCTGCGTGTCGATGGTAGAACCGGCACAGATCGTGGTGCCTGGCGACATCCAGCCACAGACTTCATCATAAAAGGTGTCATTCCCCGGCCAATCCGGGAAGTTTTCCGGTGAGGTCGAGGGATTTGTCACTAACCAGCCGTACTCAGGGTGTTCGACGAGAAAATCCAAGAAGAATTCCACACACCCTTTCAGAATGGGATAGAATTCCCTTAAAAAGTCCTTATCGCCGGTGTAGAGATAGTGCTCCCAGAGATGGGTGCAAAGCCAAGCGCCTCCGGCCGTAAACGCCCCCCAATCGGGCCCGTCCATAGGTGCGGTCACCCTCCAAATGTCGGTGTTCTGGTGAAACACCCAGCCTTGAGCTCCGTAGTGCTCCTGTGCGACATCGCTGCCTTGGTCGGTTAGCTCCCGGATCATCTGAAACAAAGGCAAAGCGCATTCGCTCAAATTCCCGACCTCAGCCGGCCAGTAGTTCATCTCCGTGTTGATGTTGGTGGTGTACTTCGAATCCCAGGAGGGATTCATATCCTTGTTCCAGATCCCCTGAAGAGTAGCAGGTTGGGTACCCGGACGCGAGGACGAAATCAGCATATAGCGTCCGAACTGGAAGCAGAGCGCGGCCAGGTTTGGATCGTTTTTTCCATCGAATTTTTCCCGGCGTTCATCCGTGGGTGCATAGGACAAGGGAGTAGTCCCCAGATCCAGAGAGACCCGGCTAAAGAGCTGCTGATGAGCCTGAATATGCTCCTGCTTGATCTGGTTATAGTCTTTTTTTCCAAGCGCTGTGAAGACAGTCTCAACTCGCGACTGCGCATCGCCGCTGACATCCTGGTAGTTAACAAAATTAGTGGCTGCCGCAATAAAAAGAGTGACGGCATCTGCCTCTTGAATGATAAGGTCGGTCTCGTCCCTCCGCATCCTCCCACCCTCAGGAACAGCTCTCAACTGCCCTAAATAGTGGAGATTCCCCTCCACTCCCAGATAATCAGCGGATTTCCCCCGGAGCATCAATCCATCCTGGCCGTAACCGTCCATCCGGAAATAATCGGTCGCATAGTTGGAATGGGCCTGGTTGCGGTATCCCCGCAGATTGACCACACAGGATATCTGACCGGGTCTATCCGCGGTCAGACGCACTACGATCACCTGATCGACAGGCGTAACCAGGACCTCACGTGTGAAGTGTATCCCATTCTGATGGTACGAGGTTGTCACCAGAGCCCGTTTAAGATCCAGCCGATGGCTGTATTCTGTTACCTCTCCGGCAGTTGCGAATTTGAGCACCACGTCTCCAAAGGACTGATACTTCATCTGCTCCACGGGATAGCCCATAAGATAGCGACCGAACAGCTTGTGAGCCTTCTGGTACTCTCCTGCAAAGATCAGCTGCTGAATCTCCGGCAGCGCCTTGTACCCCTCTTCTACTGTCTGCGAATAAGGGCCTCCGGACCAATAGGTTTCTTCATTGAACTGAATCCGTTCCTCATCCGTTTTTCCAAAGACCATAGCCCCCAAGCGGCCGTTTCCCACCGGCAGCGCATTTTCCCATTTATCTGCAGGCTGGGCGTACCACAAGACTGTCGTGGGATCTAAGTCTCCGAAAGGGGCTTGAGATGGCGTAGGCTCTGGAATACAGGCAACAAAGGCCAGGAGTGCGAGAATCATAAAAATAGACAGAATTCTTCCCCAGTTGCGAGAAGTTTGAAAAAGGCAAGTCATACCGATTTGGAATCCTTAGTATATCGATTATGATCCAGGATTATCAGTTATCTCATCAGGTCATAGATTCTCTAAAAGATATCGTGTTAGCAATTCGAACAAGTGTCGGGAGGTATTTTCCCCCTCAGAAATGCCATGCGTCCGGTTGGGATAGGACATCATGGTAAAGTGTTTATTGTGCCTGATCAGCTCGTTCACCAAAGCCTCGAAGCTTTGGTAATGGACGTTGTCATCGGCCGTGCCATGGACAATGAGCAGATTCCCCTTGAGTTGGTGGGCGAAGGTAATGGGAGAGCCCAAGCGGTATCCTTCTTCATTGTCATCCGGAAGACCCATGAAGCGTTCCTGATAGATGGTGTCGTAGTACAATTGATTGCTGACAAAAGCGATGGCCATTGCGGTCTTGTAGAGATCGGGGTAACGGAAGATGGCATTCAAACTCATCTGACCACCCCCACTCCAGCCCCAGATGCCGATCCGGTTGGGATCTACATAAGGGCGCTCTTTGAGGATAGCTTTGAGTGCCGCGGCTTGATCGGCTGATGCTAGGATCCCAATCTGACGATAGATACATTTGCGCCACTCTCGACCGCGAGGAGTTTTAGTGCCGCGATTGTCTATACTCATCACTAGGTATCCCTTTTGATTGAGCAAAAGATGCCAGAGATAGTTCCGTGCACCCCATCTGTCCTGCACAGTGCTGCCCCAAGGCTCCCCATAGACATGGAGCAGCAAGGGATAACGCTTGTTGGGATCAAAATCCGGAGGCTTCATACACCAGGCATCAAGCTCTATCCCATCTCCAATATCCACCCGGAAAAATTCCACAGGTTGACGTTTGAGTTTTTTTACATTAGCCCGCAGTCCGGCATTGTCCATCAATGTCCTTATGACCTCATGTCCGGGCAGTCGAATCAGTTCGATCATCTGTGGATTCCCCGCCGAGGAAAAGGTGTGAAAGGCCCATTTTGCATTCTGGGAGATCTGATAGCTGTGGTTTCCCCCTTGTTCCTCGGGGGTGACTCTTTCCAAGTTGCCGCTGCCGTCGAGAGGCACTCTATATAGAAAGCGCTGGGTGGGATTCTCGGGAGAGGCGATAAAATATAACCAGCCTCCCTTTTCATCGATGCTTTGGATGCTGACCACGTCATAATCGCCAGGAGTCAAGCACTTCACATCATCTCCTGATCGGGAGATCAGATAGACATGATTCCAACCGTCCCTCTCGCTGACCCAAGTAAACCGCCGGCCATCCTCCATCCAGCGCAGGTCATCCACAACTTCCACCCAAGTTTCATCCTGGTCAGTGAAGACGGTATTCACCTCGCCGGTATGGACATTCCCCAACATGAGCCAGTTGGTATTCTGCAGTCGGTTCAAGCGTTGAAATACGATCTCTTCGGAGTTATCCGCCCAATCCAAACGTGCAATATAATAATCCCGGGAATTACCAGGGAAGTCGAACCAGCGTGTTTTTCCTCCTGATGTAGGCACCACTCCGACACGGCAGGCAGAATTGGTTTGTCCGACTTTAGGATGTTTGAACGTGATGATTGATGGATAAAGATTAGCAGTGTTATTGATCATATGAAATTCGGGAACACGGCTGCTGTCGAACTGCCAGTAAGTGATGTATCTACCATCCGGGCTCCACCGAAATCCATCCCGAATGCCGAATTCTTCCTCATAGACCCAATCCGAAGTCCCATTGATGATGTCCGCAGAGCCGTCATGGGTGAGCTGCAGGATACTGTGGCTCTCCAAGTCCTCCACATAGATATTGTTCTCGCGGACATACCCTACTCGGGTTCCATCCGAGTTGAACTTGGCAAACATCAAGGTAGAGGGCTTTGCCTTCCCTCCCATTTGGGTGAGCTCATCCGAGGAAAGCTCCAATACCCAATAATCACCCCGTGTATTCCTTCTCCACACTCGCTTGGTATT
>JAGLRY010000482.1 GCA_023135995.1 Candidatus Aminicenantota bacterium
CATCGGCACCCCGATCGACCTAAGACGAGTGTGCAACATTCAAAAACCATCCACACGCGTCATGTATGACCTGAAAGAGATCGGTGAACCCACACTCGTGGATGTGTTGAGCGAAATATGAGGGTAAAATGGCATACAACCTGAGAAATCGGAATTTTTTGAAGCTTTTAGATTTTACACCTGAAGAAATCCGTTTCTTGTTGGACCTCTCGCTGGACTTAAAAAAGGCCAAATATTCAGGAACAGAGCAACCGAGATTGAACGGGAAAAATATCGCTCTCATTTTTGAAAAAGCCTCGACTCGAACACGCTGTGCCTTCGAAACAGCCGCTTTTGATCAAGGGGCGAACGTGACCTATCTCGGTCCAACAGGGTCCCAGATCGGCGCAAAGGAATCCATGAAAGACACAGCGAGGGTGTTGGGACGAATGTATGATGGGATTGAATACCGCGGTTTTGGACAAGATAAAGTGGAAGAGCTCGGTGAATACGCCAACGTGCCTGTCTGGAACGGCCTGACGACTGAATTCCATCCCACCCAGGTTCTTGCCGATCTATTGACCATGTTGGAGCATTCGAATAAGCCCTTGAACGAAGTGACATTTGCTTATCTGGGAGACGCAAGGAATAACATGGGCAATTCTCTTTTGATCGGAGCTGCAAAAATGGGAATGGATTACAGGTCTGTAGCACCACAGAGCGTACAACCTGATAAAAAGCTCATCGAAGTGGCTAATAAAATCGCACAAAACACGGGTGCAAAAATAGAAATAACTGACGATATAAAAAATGGCGTGAAAAGTTGTGACTTTCTCTGCACAGATGTCTGGGTCTCGATGGGGGAAGCGGAATCAGTCTGGAAAGAACGAATCGAATTGCTCAAACCCTATCAGGTGAACAAAGACGCCATGGAGAAAACAGGCAATCCCCATGTCAAATTCATGCACTGTTTACCCGCCTTCCATAATCGTGAAACAACCATTGGAGAAGACATCTATCAGAAGTTTGGACTGGAAGCCATGGAAGTGACAGAAAATGTATTTGAATCAGAAGCTTCGATCGTTTTTGATGAAGCGGAAAACAGGGTCCATACGATAAAAGCTGTTATGGTTGCCACATTAGGGTATTAAGAGTTTAATTTTCTATACAAACAATCATCTTAAACTTAATTCTCGAACACCAAATTCTTTGAATTCCTGCTCGATAGCTTCCGCGATATACTCACCAGGCTGCAATTTTTTATACATGATCGGCAAAAGGTCTAGCGACGAACTCATGGAGTGAAACGAAAAACCCTTATTTTCAACGGCTTCTTTGACGCTGAGCCCATCATCTCTTTTTTCCATCCTGTTTGTGAGGCTTATGACGCCCACAACATGGACTCCGGATTCTGCCAATCCATTGAGTGTCTTGAGTAAAGACCCTCCTGTTGTCGTTACATCCTCTATGACAACAGTATTCCCCTGAGGCATACCGACAAAGTATTTATCTTTGGGTGCGCCGTGGTCTTTGGGCTTCGCCCTCCCCATTGCTAGGATATGGCTTCCTTTGGTATAGTTTTCAAACTGCTGGGCATGTTTGAATTGTGTGATCACGCCCAATTTTGTGGCGCCTTCCGGGACTCCATAAAAGGTATCAACTTCAAGGCCGTGTGATTCTGTGAACGAAATGACAAATTCTGCCAGTCGGTCCGTGAGCCACACATCTTCCACGACATTTCTCCAGTTGGCATAGAAATGGGATTTTCGTCCGGACTTCAGAGTTATCGCATCTTCAAAAAATCCATAGACATTGTTTTCTTCGATAAACCTGTTGAATTCTTCCTGATTAAATCCTTCCATTTT
>JAGLRY010000483.1 GCA_023135995.1 Candidatus Aminicenantota bacterium
ATTACGAGTTTCTGTGAGTCTCATGATCGAGTTGGATTATTTTACCATCTTTGGAACTGGAGTCCCAGCCTCTGGGCTATCTTTCTGACGGTCGCACACGACATACATGAGTTCGCATGAGTTCGGTTTGACCGGTATTACTGTTCATGTTATAAGCAAAATAAGGATGGGAAACTAGAGGAATCCACAAGTGGACGAGCTTAAGCTGGAAGATGACGAGTTAATCCGAAGGATATCCGAAAGGGACCTGTCGGCTTTTAAACAGCTTGTCGAGCACTACAAGACGCTCATCTACAACACCTGTTACAGTTTGCTCGGCGATTTTCATCTTGCGGAAGATGCCACCCAGGACGTCTTCCTGCAGATCTATAGGTCAGCAGGATCATTTCGTGGGGAGAGCCAAGTTTCCACGTGGATCTATCGTATCGCAGTCAATCGATCACTGAATATCATCCGCCACAACAAGAGGTTCCGATGGATAAAGAGCTTGAGTTCTCCAGGGAGAGAGAAGGATGGCAAAGAGATTCCGATCTCATCCCGACAGGAAGAGCCAGACAAGGTATACGAGGATAAAGAATCAAAGGCGCTGTTGGCGGATGCCATCCATTCTCTCCCAGAGAGACAAAGGGTAGCATTCATCCTGCACAAATACGAAAATCTGACCTACAAAGATATTTCGGAGATTTTGGGTGTGTCCATCAATTCCGTTGAAGCGCGGCTCCACAGGGCGAAGGTCGCCCTTCAAAAAAAATTGGTGGTTCGTTTAAAAAAAAGTCCATAAAGACCGTAAGTTTTATTGATATGGAGGTGTCCAATTGAGTGAGAGACAAATTCCAATGAACACAGGATGCAGGCAAGTCGAGGACAATTTGATCGACTTTGTCGAAAGGAAAGTTCCGGAATCCTTACAGAGAGCTATCGAAGGCCATCTTGAAAACTGCCCCGAGTGCGCACGCTTGGTTGAGAGGTTTTCCCTTGTGTGGGGAGATCTCCCCAAGGGGGAAAGATTTACACCTCCCGCATCGCTCTGGCCAAAACTTTTGGATAAAATTCAGTCCTATGATGAGCCACGACTTTCTGGCGATAGGGTATTTGAAGGACTTATGAATTCACTGCGCCCCGCAGCCATAGTCTTGCTTTTGATTTTTGGAATATTTTTTGGCTTTCATTTGGGAAACATTCCAGAGAGGTTTCCTAAGGCAGTTCAACCCGATGACGTTGATCCCCATCTGATCGAGGAAATATTTGTGACTGAATATCTCAAAGATCTTCAGGATTTCCCCTTGGGGTCGATAAGCGATGTTTACACGCTTTATGAAATCCAAAGCCTGGATGAAGAATCATGAAAAAAAGGATCTTAATATTAGCCATAGTCTTGTTGTGCGTCATCAATATAACGGCGCTTGCAACTCTATCCTATAACCGATGGTTCAGGCCTCAACAAACGGAAACGGCGGCTGAGCTAACTAAAGCATGGGATACGCTGCAAACCCAAATAGCTCTCGGACCACATCAGATGCAGAGGATGCAGGGTTTAAGGTTTTCCTATGAGAATGAGGTCGAATATCTCAGGCAGCAGATGTTGGAGAAGAGGAATAGATTGATGGACGAGGTCAGGAATTCTTCACCGAATATGAATCGTATCGATAAAATTGTCGATGAACTCAGCGAACTCCAAGCCGAGGTAGAGAAAAAAACCATCCGGAATCTCATCAAAGATAAAGAGATCCTCACACCAGGTCAACAGGAGAGATATTTCTCTCTATTTGAGAGACACATGCATGGCCAGGGTAGGGGGTATGGGAGGAGAGGTTATGGCGGACGTGGGCCAAGGTGGTTACGGGAGAGGCAAAAGGTAAAAGACACGAATCGCAAATGAATCAAATAATATCTATCATAAAGGAGGAATTATAATGAAAAAGAGCAGTACTATTTTTATTGTCGCTGTTGTTTTACTCATGGCTTCAGCCCTTCCTAGTTTGGCGCAAGCGCGAAGGCCGTTGGGGATGAGACCAGCTTATGGTCTTAATCTGACAGAAGAGCAGATGGAACGGATTGAAGAAATGAGGCTCCAGTTCGAGAAAGAAATCCTTCCTCTTGAGACTGAGCTTCAAACACATTATTCAGAACTCAGGCTCATGTACGCAAAAAATCAAGAACAGGCAAAGATTGATGGCAAACTCTTTCAGATCGACAAGATGGAAATTGAACTTGAAAGAAGATTTGAAGCGCATCAAATGAATATCCGAAATCTCCTTACAGATGAACAGAAGATGCTATTTGACCAGGAGGGAGGTTTTGGAATGGGCCTTGGTATGGATTATGGCGGAGGATACGG
>JAGLRY010000484.1 GCA_023135995.1 Candidatus Aminicenantota bacterium
CAGGATGTCCCCTGGTTCAAATCCAGCAATAGCACCAGGTATCCCAAATTCATCAGCAATGAACCGGTATGGTTTTTCCCCGATGATAACGCTCACATGTCCAGGATAGAGAAAGCCTTGGACAGCAATATCCTCAGCTTGGACGATCGCTCTGAGGGGCGGCGGGATGATCCACAGGGCTGTTAAGACAGAGTAGTTGGTCAACCCTTCATCTTGGGCTTCTTTGACTGAGACGGCAATGGCGGGAATCGTTGTCTCAAACCCAACCCCGAAAAAAACAACGTCCTTGTCAGGATTTTGGCGCGCAATTTCGAGCGATTCTTCAGGAGAGTAGATGATCTTGACTCGCGAGCCTCGAGCTGGCACGATCGTCTGAATCGATCCCTTTTTTGTGGGAACTCTTGTCATGTCGCCAAAAGTTGTCAGGACAAAGTCTGGCTTCGAGGTGACCAATTCAATAGCAGCCTCATGAATTTCGTTAGGCGTGATACACACGGGACAACCAGGGCCGGAAAGCATCTCGACTCCAACGTTCTCGAGCAATTTTTTCAATCCATACCTGTGGATGGTCATGGTGTGTGTGCCGCAGACCTCCATGATCTTTATCGGTCTTTTCAACACGGCTGCCTTTTTTTCGATCTCTGCGAGTAATCCCTTGATCACTCTTTTATCTCTGTATTCTTTCATTGGATTGCTTCCAAAATACCAAAAGCATACAAAATGCGAATGTCTTTTGGATTTTGTGCTATTCGTGTTTCTAGTCTTTTATGTGGCTTGCGTATTCGCGGAGAAGTTGGAGTGTCTCCTGGGCTTCTTCTTCATTCATCTGGGATATGGCGAAGCCAGCATGGAGGATCACCCAATCACCAAGCTTGACATCCTCGAGGAGGACGAAGTTGGCTTTGATTTTTGTGCCGAGGTAATCGACTTTTCCCTGGCCGGATTCGTCCACTTCAACAACTTTGGCTGGAATTCCTAAACACATCTTCGTTAACCTGTCTTTTATTTTTTACGATGGATTTTAACCGCTGACCCATTTCTGCGGCTAAAAAACGATCTCAACAAACTTGATTAAAATGACAGGTTAACAGATTTTGTGGGCGAGGTCTAGATTTTTGACAATTTGCAGGGGAGTCCCTATAATACCTGCATGCTCGAGAGTCTAGAAGGTTTTATTAAGCCCGGAAGCGAAGAAGAATCCCTGGTTAATCAGCTGGATTTCAACAGGCTTCCCAGGCATGTGGCTGTGATCATGGATGGCAATGGGCGCTGGGCTAAAAAGAGGAATAGGCCCCGTGTGGAGGGCCATCGCGCAGGGTCCAAGTCTGTCCGTGAGATCGTAGAAACATGCGGCCGTATAGGAATTCAGTACCTCTCTCTCTATGCCTTTTCCAAAGAGAACTGGAAGAGGCCAAAAAAGGAGATCGCAACACTGTGGAGACTCCTCGAAGATTACCTCAAAAAGGAGGACAAAGTCCTCGTAAAGAACAACTTTCGACTGAAAGTGATAGGACAAAAGACGTCGATCCCACAGTCAGTGATCGAAGAGCTGGAAAGGGTAGAAGCCCTGACTAAAAATAACGATCGGCTGACGATCCTCTTGGCACTCAATTACGGCGGACGGTCAGAGATCGTTGATGCGGTGAAGAGGATCATGGAAGATCCCGATCTCAAAAGCGATTCATTGGATGAAGCGAAGTTTTCTCAGTATCTGTATACGGCAGATATTCCTGATCCAGACCTTCTCATCAGAACGAGCGGTGAGCTCCGTGTGTCCAATTTTCTCCTCTGGCAGATTGCATATTCTGAGATCTGGATCACTGAAGAGCTTTGGCCAGATTTTCGCAAGAAACATTTACTCCACGCACTCGTTGAATTTCAAAAAAGAGAGAGGCGATTCGGAGATATTCGACCTAATGTTGAACACACGTAAACGTTTACCCACAGCGCTAATTATCCTCGCCATTGTTTTTGTTTGTATTCAGTATCTCCCCCGTCTGGGTTTTTTCTTTGCGGTACAGGTCGTGGCCTTGGCTGCGCTTGTTGAATTCTACTATCTTCCTCGAAAGAAAAGTATTTATCCCCACAAAATACTGGGGAGCATCCTGGCACTGACAATCGGCCTCTCCTTCTATTCCGCAGAT
>JAGLRY010000485.1 GCA_023135995.1 Candidatus Aminicenantota bacterium
CAGGTTTAATGTGACTGGGCTTGCTGCGGGTCGTAATCTGGACCTGTTCCAGGAGCAGATCGAAAAATTCCGTCCAGAGATCGTTTCTCTCGAGAGTGAAGAGAATGCAGAGGCGATCCAAAGCAAATTCGATGCCAACGATGTTCGTGTGGTTTTCGGCCAGGAGGGGGCTGAGGAAGTCGCAAGTTACTCGAAGAACGATATCATCGTGTCATCCATTACCGGGATTAATGGCCTGAGGCCTACACTCGCCGCTGTGGAATCCGGGAAAAGAGTCGCTCTTGCCAATAAAGAATCCATGGTCGTGGCCGGTCCCTTGATACAGAAGATGGCTGCTGATTCGGGCGCAGAGATCATCCCGGTCGACAGCGAACACAGTGGAGTGTTCCAATGCTTGGCTAAAGAAGAAATGGCCGGAGTGAAAAAAGTCACCCTTACAGCTTCCGGCGGTCCTTTTTTTAATACATCCGCAGAAGAGATGAAAAACAAAACAGCAGCGGACGCTCTCAATCATCCCAGATGGAAGATGGGAGAAAAAGTGACTATCGATTCAGCGACACTGATGAACAAAGGGCTTGAACTCATCGAAGCCCACTGGCTGTTCGGGTTGGATCCGGAGAAGCTGGCGATTCTCATCCATCCGCAAAGCATCGTCCATTCTCTCATCGAAATGTTAGATGGTTCTGTTCTCGCGCAGCTCAGTCCGACAGATATGAAGATCCCGATCCAGTATGCGCTGACTTATCCGGAGAGAGAAAAAGGGCTTTTGCCTTCATTGGATTTGAGTCAGATCGGTGTTTTGGAGTTTTACGATGTGGATCTTGAAAAGTTTCCCCTTGTCAATCTGGCACGACAGGCTCTGATGGAGAATAACAGCTTTTCTATAGCCCTGAATGCCGCAAATGAGGTTGTTGTAGAGGCTTTCCTCAGAGAAGAAATAAAGTTTTTTAAAATTCCCGATGTTGTGGCGGAAGTCGTCGAGGATCATCGCGCCAAAGAAGTAGAAACCGTCAACGATATATTTGAGATCGACCGGGATTCCAGATTGCGAACCCGGAATTTGTTAGAGAAAAGGTAGAGTCATGGGATCAGTACTTGGTACAATACTCGCATTTATCATCGTTTTTGGCATTCTTGTTTTTGTTCATGAATTCGGCCATTTTTTTATGGCTAAACTTGTTGGGATTCGTGTGGAGGTGTTTTCCTTCGGGTATGGTAAACGTCTTTTTGGGTTCAAAAAGGGAGATACCGATTACCGGGTAAGCCTGATCCCCATGGGGGGGTATGTCAAATTTCCCGGTGAAGACGTCTATGAGAAAGAGCAGAAGGTCAAATCTGGAGACTTTATGGCAGCCAAAAGATGGCAGAGGCTTCTCACCATCGTAATGGGACCTGTCATGAATATCCTGCTGGCTATCGTTCTGGTTGCTGCCATCAACATGGTGGGAGCTCCGGTGCCAGTCTATCAGAGTCAAACACCGGTCATCGGTTGGATCGAACCGGATTCTCCGGCTGAAAAGACCGATCTGCAGATCGACGATGAGATACTGAGTATCGACAGTCAGCGGACAAAGACGTGGAGTGATGTGGAACTGGCTGTCGGAACCAAACCCAAGAGGATCATCAACCTCGAGGTGAAGAGGGGAGGAGACATATTTAATGTCGAGCTTCTGACCGAGGGTAAAACCATCCACGAGATGGGATATGCGGGATTTTTCGGAAAGATCTTGACTGAGATTAAGATGCTCATTCCCGATGCTCCTGCAGAAAAAGCAGGATTGAAGCCGGGCGATGTCATCCTCGAGATAGACGGCCGACCGGCCTACTATTTTCAATTCTTAGAGATGATCCAGAACTATCCTAATGTCGAGCTTCACTTTCGGATCCAGAGAGGAGAGGAGATCCTGGACATTCCAGTAACTCCTCGTCTCAAAGGAGATATCGGAGAGATAGGAATAGCCCAGGTGATCGAATTTAAGGAGGAAAGTTTTGGCTTTTTTAAGGCCTTTGGTCAAAGCATCGAGTACAACATCCGGCTGACATTCCTTGTCATCAATTTCATCAAAGATCTGGTCACGGGCGAAGCAACGGCACGGCAGCTGGGAGGGCCCATCGAGATCGCCAGTTTATCCTACACAGCACTGCGTATGGGGCTTTTAGCCATGATGGGTTGGATCGCACTCATCAGCCTCCAGCTGGGTATCATCAACCTGTTTCCCATTCCTGTGCTGGACGGTGGACAGATTCTTGTGATCTCGCTGGAAGGCATTTTCCGTCGCGATTTCAGCCCGAAGGTCAAGCAGATCGTGATGCAGATCGGTTTTGCCATGTTTATAGTCTTGATCGTGTTCGTCATCCTGAACGATGTCGCCAAAAGACTTCCGAACGGCTGGAACAGCCTGATCCCCTTCTAAAAAGGGGACTGTCACCTTTTTCCAGGGGTAATAGATAAAGGGGACTGTCACCTTTTTTTTATGCAGGGTCGGCTCCCCGAGCTGACCGCATGCAGGATCGTCAATACGTAAGGTCCGTTTCCCAAACGAACAGATCTCCCGCCTTGTGTGCTTAGCTTGCCTTGCATATAATAGAGTGACAATGTTTCCAAGGAAATGTTTAAGAAGCTGTGGTGCCTTTTTCTTCTCGTGTGGCCTTTAAGCCTAGTGACGAAATAAAATGAGTGATTGCGAATTCGAGGATTTCAAGTTTAAACGCAGAAAAACGCGGCAGATCAAGATCGGAGATGTGCCGATCGGGGATGGAGCCCCGATCGTTGTCCAATCCATGACCAAGACCGACACGCGGGATGTTTCAGAGACTGTCGATCAGATCCA
>JAGLRY010000486.1 GCA_023135995.1 Candidatus Aminicenantota bacterium
TCCATTCCCCTCATCGCAGATATCCATTTCGACCACAAATTGGCTTTGGCAGCGCTAGGGGCTGGCGTGGAGGGCTTGCGCATCAATCCCGGGAACATCGGTTCTAAAAGAAAGGTGAGGGAAGTGGTCCTTGCCGCCCTGGAGAGATCTGTCCCCATAAGAATTGGCGTGAACTCGGGTTCGCTCGAAAAAACTCTCCTCCAGAAATACGGAGTAGCCTCTGCAGAAGCTATGGTCGAGAGTGCGATGGGACATGTGCATATCCTTGAAGATCTGGGGTTTGATCTCATAAAGGTTTCTCTCAAAGCGTCAGACATTTCCCGGACGCTGAGAGCTTACCAATTGATGGCTGAGAAAATCGACTATCCTTTTCATGCGGGAATTACTGAAGCCGGGAGTATAATCTCGGGAACGGTCAAATCTTCTGCGGGTATGGCGCTGTTAATGAGGGAGGGGCTCGTCGATACTCTGCGTGTCTCGCTTACTGCTCCACCCGAAGAAGAGGTCAGGATCGCTTATCTCATCCTCTCTAGCCTGGGGATCCGATCTTTTGGGCCGAACATCATTTCTTGTCCAATCTGCGGGCGATGTGAAGTTGACTTTGTGAACATTGCGGGTGAGATCGAGAAAGCGCTCTCTTCGATCAAAACAAATATCACTGTGGCTGTGATGGGTTGTATGGTGAACGGTCCCGGAGAAGCCAAAGAGGCCGATATCGGTGTGGCATGTGGCCGGGGAGTGGGTGTGGTTTTCAAAAAGGGGAAATTGTACCGGCGTTTGAAAGAACATGAGATCGTCCCGGAGTTCATCGACGAAGTCCTTAGCTTCATAAAACGTAATACGTAATACGCGAAACGTTAGAAAAGGGGACAGTCCCCTTTTTCCAGGGGTAATACAAAAAAGGGACTGTCACCTTTTTTTTGTGTAGGGTCCATTCCCCGAATGGACCAACAACTGATATCTTGACTTTTCTCATATTCTAGATATTCTATAAAGATAATAGGATGATGCAGATGGACAACGCAAAAAACGATCGAAAAAACAATATCCCTGAAGAAACGCAGGCCAAATATAACGAACTGAAAGCTGTTCTACAGGAAATGGACAGTGTTCTTGTGGCCTTTTCCGGTGGAGTGGACAGCACGTTTTTAGTCAAAATCGCCCAGGATGTCCTGGGAGATCAGATATTTGCCGTCATCGCCTCCTCTGAGTCTTATCCAAAGAAGGAAACACAGGAGGCTATCGAACTTGCCAAAAAACTGAATATCCGTCACACGGTCATCCGCACACGGGAGTTGGACAATCCTGATTTTTCGAACAATCCTCCAGACAGATGTTATCATTGCAAAACAGAGCTATTCTCCCGCTTGAAGGAAATTGCCGCAAAAGAGGGGCTCTCGTTTGTCCTCGATGGATCCAATTTTGATGACATGAGTGATTACAGGCCAGGTCTACAGGCGTGTGAGGAATTGGGTATCAGGTCTCCTTTGAAAGAAGTGGGACTAGGCAAAGAGGAGATCCGGGTGTTGTCCAAACAGATGGATCTTCCCACCTGGAATAAACCATCCTTAGCCTGTCTGGCCTCCCGATTCCCATACAACTCTGAGATCAACAAGGACAATCTTGAGCAGGTGGCCAAAGCTGAGGAATATTTATGGTCATTGGGTTTTTCTCAAGTCAGAGTGAGACATCACGATCAGATCGCCAGGGTGGAAGTTGACGCAGAAGGAATCCAGAAACTCTTGGAACCAAGCCTCAGAGCGAAGATCGTCGAGCATCTCAAAAGGCTGGGTTATGCATATGTGACGTTGGATTTAGCGGGTTACAGAACAGGAAGCATGAACGAACCACTCGCCCCTTCTTTCAAAAATAAAACGTAAAATGTAGGGACCGTTTCCCAAACGGTCCATTCAGGGAATGGACCCTACATCGTAAACCTGCACCTAGAAAATGTAGGGTCAACTCCCAGAGCAGACCGAAAAGTCGCCAAAAATAACAAAAGAACCCTTAAGTTCGGTTTTACTCTAACAGACCATCAAAAAATCAGATTGTCGGGCTTTTGGCCGGATAATCCCTGGATGAGGTTTTTTGCGGCCATCTGGGCCATTTTCAGGCGTGTTTCATAGGTCGCGCTACCTATGTGTGGTAAAAGCACAATATTATCCAGGGAGAGCAGTCTCTCTTCGATCTCCGGTTCTCTTTCATAGACATCCAGGCCCGCCCCCCAAATTTGCCCATCCTCCAAAGCTTCGGCTAAAGCCTGTTCGTCGACCACTGGTCCCCGTGATACATTCACAAGGATAGCGTCTTTTTTCATCAAGCGGAGCTTTTCTCGAGATATGAGATGAAAAGTCTGGGAGTTAAGCGTTGTATGGATCGTGACGATATCAGCCGTTTGAAGAAGCTCATCTAGAGGAACACAAGACGCATTGTATTTCTGGCTGTCCACTTCTGGGAGTTTTTTTGGGTCTGTGTAGATGATTTTCATCTGGAATCCCTGTGCTCTCAAGGCCATGGCTTTCCCAATACGACCCATGCCGATAATTCCCAGACATTTTCCCGTGATCTCTTGACCGAGGAACAGGTCGAGTTCCCAACCCAAGTATTTCTTTGCCCGCGCAAATGTATCGGCTTGCGGAATTTTTCGGGCCACTGCGAGAATGAGCGCCCAAGAGAGGTCAGCCGTCGTCTCCGTCAAAACTCCTGGTGTGTTGGTCACCAATATGCTCTTCTTTCTGGCGTATTCGATGTCGATGTTGTCGTAACCGACAGCACAGTTGGCGATGATCTTTAACATGGGGGCAGCGTCCATGACATCTTTGTCAATGGGAGCCGTGAGGAGAGGCAGAATTCCTTCCTTGTCTTTCACTTTTTCTAACAACTCCTCTTTTGTCAAAAATGCCTCTTGCGTGCCGACCTCAAAATCAACATGCTCCTTCAAATACTCGATGGCTTCGGGTAATAATCTATGCGTGACTAAGACCTTTGGTTTCATTTCTTTCACCTCAATCCCATGGAT
>JAGLRY010000487.1 GCA_023135995.1 Candidatus Aminicenantota bacterium
GTTATTGAGTGTTCCAATTGTGTGGTGGAGAAAACCGTGTGAAGGGCTGGACGGGTATGGTACATCTCCCATGGGGAGATGTGAGGGAAGCCCGGAACCGAGCGAAGTTTCCTCGCTGGGGAAACTGAGAGTGTTTTCGAAATCACCAATTGGAACACTCGGAACGTCATTCATCACGGCTTTGGAGATGCTTCCATTTGCGTTCGGACGAAGAAAGAGGTATGCTGCTAAACAAATTTCGATGTCCCTTTGAGGAGGTTTTTTCATGTCAAGACCTTCGAATCTTAGCTCTATCCTCATCTGTATTTCACTTCTTATGGCTTTCATGATGGCATGTGGATCAAAACAGGAGGTCACTCCGAGAGGCTTTTATGTCATAGAGACGACCATTGAAGATATTCATGAAGCTTACAGATCCGGAAATCTCACATGTCGGGAACTGGTCGAGATCTATTTGGAGAGGATCGACAAGTACGACAAATCGACCAGACTCAACGCCATCGTGGTTGTCAATCAGGATGCCCTGAAGACGGCGGATGAGCTTGATAAGGAATTCCAAAAGACGGGAAAGTTGCGACCGCTTCATGGTATTCCTGTTATCGTCAAGGATAATTATGAAACCTATGATATGCAGACGACAGGGGGATCGATGGCTCTCCGTGGGTTTGTTCCTCCGGACGATGCCTATCAGGTCCGAAAGCTTCGTGAGGCAGGGGCGATCATGCTGGTCAAATCCAACATGGCAGAGTGGGCCTTCAGCCCTTATCAAACACTGAGCTCCACTGCTGGCGTGACATGCAATCCCTATGACCTCAACAGAGTTCCGGCGGGATCGAGCGGAGGCACGGCTGCTGCTGTGGCGGCAAATTTCGGAGCTGTGGGATTAGGAACGGATACAGGGAATTCCATTCGTGGCCCTTCATCTCATTGCGCTTTAGTGGGTATTCGCTCGACAATGGGTCTGACCAGCAGAGACGGCATTATCCCCCTTTATTTGCGGAACGATATCGGAGGCCCGATGTGCCGGACAGTTGAAGATGCTGTTCGAATCCTTGAAGTGATCGCCGGCTATGACCCGAACGATCCCATTACGGAAAAGTGTAAAGGCAAGGTCCCTGAAAACTACACACAATTCCTCGACAAAGATGGGCTGAAAGGAGCGCATATCGGTGTGTTTCGCCTTTACACAGACAGACCGACAGCCGATACTGAGGTGCTCGCCCTCTTTGAGCAAGCCATCGAGGATATTAAATTGGCTGGTGCTGAGATCGTGGATCCTTTTGTGATTCCCGACTTTGGCAGACTCACTAAAGGCATATGGTGTGACATGTTCCGGCATGACCTTAACAACTACTTGGCCGCGCTTGGCGATAACGCACCCATTCAAAACTTGCTCGAGGTCTATAACAAAGGCCTGTTTGCCACGCCCAACAAGATGCGGATTTTTCGCGCTCTTGAAGTGCCGCTTCAAGAGGAACCAGCCTGTAAAGATCTTTATACAGAGCCGAAAAATGTTGCCTTTCAGGAAGCTGTGCTCAAGGCCATGGCCGACCAGAATGTGGATTTTATCATCTATCCCACCTGGAACAATCCCCCGCGGAAACTGAATGATTTTAAGAGCCCTGCCGGCGACAACAGCCAGCTCATCCCTCCCCATACTGGAATGCCGGGATTTACTGTTCCGATGGGCTTCACATACAAGAATCTACCTGCAGGACTCCAGATCGTGGGAAGGCATTTCGATGAACCTGATCTGATCCGCGTGGCCTACGCCTACGAGCAAGCCACACAACACCGTTATCCCCCAAAGAGATTCGATTGATCACGCTGCTTTAAAACACAATGTGACTATGGTGTTCCACAACGGCACACTCATCAGAACCATGGCGAAAAAAGGATTTGTAAAAATATAATTCTTCATTCTTGATAAATTCCTGCAACTTCTCTATTATCCATGTGACAGATTATTCAACCATTATGCTATATACAAAAGCGTGATCCTCATGAACAACAGAATTGGCTTTGATAACGAAAAGTATCTGGATGAACAAACCACCGCCATTCTAGAGAGAGTGAAATTATTCAACAATAAACTTTATCTTGAATTTGGGGGGAAACTACTGTTTGATTATCATGCAGCAAGAGTCCTGCCTGGATTTGATCCCAATGTAAAAATGCGATTACTGCAGAAGTTGAAAGACAGCGTCGAGATTTTGATTTGTATCTACTCCGGGGATATTGAACGGAAGAAAATCCGCGCCGATTTTGGTATCACTTATGATGCGGATGCTTTTAAGCTCATAGATGATCTGAGGGGATGGGACCTTCCCATAAGAGGAGTGGTCATCACCCGATTTGAAGACCAAGTTGCTGCCAAAATTTTTAAAAACAAATTGGAACGCAGAAACATCGAGGTCTTCACCCATCAATATACACGGGGATATCCAACCGATGTGGAACTGATCGTCAGTGAAGAAGGATACGGTGCGAATGAGTACATCCCGACAAAAAAACCTCTTGTGGTGGTAACGGGTCCTGGTCCTGGAAGTGGAAAACTGGCAACTTGTTTATCTCAGATGTACCACGACCATAAACGCGGTATCAATGTCGGCTATGCCAAGTTTGAAACCTTCCCAATTTGGGATCTACCATTAAAGCATCCAGTTAATATCGCTTATGAGGCGGCAACTGCGGATCTAGGAGACTTCAACCTCATAGATTCTTTCCATCTGGATGCCTACAATATACCGGCAGTCAATTACAACCGAGATGTAGAAGTATTTCCCGTATTGCGACGGATTCTGGGGAGATTGACAGAAAAAGAGTCGATTTACAAATCTCCGACGGATATGGGTGTCAACCGAGCCAGCTGCGGAATTTTAGACGATGCGGTTGTACAGGATGCAGCCATACAGGAGGTGATTCGTAGGTATTACCGCTATTCCTGCGAGTATGCCATGGGATTTCTGGATAAAAGCGCCACGGAGAGGGTGAAATTGATCATGGAGGAGCTCATGGTAACGCCTGAGAGCAGAAAAGTTGTTTCTCCAGCCAAGGAAGCCGCAGAGGAAGCCGTCAAAAAAAAGAAAGGCAATAAGGGAATTTATTGTGGCGCGGCCATCGCGCTTGCAGATGGAACAATCATCAAAGGGAGCAATTCGCCCCTGTTACACGCAGCTTCCAGCTTAGTGTTGCACGCTGTTAAATATCTCGCAAAGGTTCCGGACAAGATTCCTCTGTTGCAGGACAATATCATTGAATCCGTCAGAAATCTAAAAAATGATGTGCTTCAATCCAAGTCGGTGAGTCTGAATCTTGAGGAGACGTTGATCAGTCTGTGTATCAGTGCTGCTACGAATCCGGCAGCCGAATTGGCACTGAAAAAACTACCCGAATTGCGAGGAACAGAGGCCCATCTCACTCATATTCCCACACAAGGGGATGAGGCTGGCCTCAGGAAGCTCGGAATCAACCTCACGAGCGAGGCGCACTTTTCTTCGCGAGAACTCTTTACCGATTGAAAAGATCTACTGAGTTCTTTGTGGCCTCTCGGCTTCAAAAAGTATCACTATCCACCACTTTTATTTCTGAGTGATCATCCGGAAGGTAAGGTTCTAAGAATCTTTTGAAATTCTCGCTGCCTCTCCCCAGGAGGCATGTCCTCAACCAGTGGCATAATGGCATCCTTCATCTCTTTATGTAAGGTGTTGTCCAGCAGTTCTATGGCATACGCAACAGAATCCTTGGTGCCTGTTTGAAGGTTTTGGTAAGCCTTGACAATGTCTTTATGAGGATAATACAACCCGAGCAATTTGAAAATATTCGAAAAATCAACTGTTTGTCTTTTTTGGAGTTGTCGTCCTTGTTTCGTATTTTGTTCATCCGATTCGAGACTCATCAGATCAATGGAAGTCTGACAGTATTTTTTTATGACTAAAAATATCTTTCTCCGAACTAATTTGGGAGGAAAATGAATGTCTGCTTTTTCTGCGCGGATACGGTCAAGGGCATCGACAATTTCCGTGTCTAATTTCTCCGTTCCTCTATTCAGTTCATCCACCAGAATTTGGACCGCTTCTTGGGTTCCGATGTGGGCCAGGACTTTAACCACATCCTTTCTTATTTCTATTGCTCTTTGTCTATCATTGAGAGATTCTCGCAGAATGTTCAATGCTGAATGGCCATATTTTTTCAATGCGCTTTTTGCGTCTTCATGGATCAGAGGATTGCCCAGTTTGGGGATTATTGCCGGTATATGTTCTTCCCTTTTCAGTCTCGCAGCGCTTTGGATCGCGTAACGCGATACTTCGGGAGAATCATCATCAATCAGTGTTTCTAGTTTCTCAACAAGAGGGCTATTCGGATCCATCAAACCAATCGCCTTGGCCATCTCCATTTTAGCGATCTCCGAATCAGCACTCTCTTCCATTACTTGCTCAGCATGCAACTCGATCAATTGCTGATAAATATCTGAAGACATGATCTCTCGAATGTCAGTGATAAAAGCCTCCTGACTGATGTCATCATCAATCTCGGGGAACCAGGTCGCACCTTCAGCATTGAACAGATCGCTGAGTGAGGAAACTTTCACTTCATCAGCTTTTTGAGAGATCATTGTCTTGACTTCAGGGGTAAGCTTATCCAACTCCAGCAGATCGAAGAGATGCATGGCATACAGAACAGAACTTCGATTTTTGCTCTCAATGGTATCGAAGATCAGTTTGGTGTAGTCTACATCAAGTTTTTCTGTCACTGTCTTATCAGCTCTTTTCCACTTAATCTTTATGTTTTGTCT
>JAGLRY010000488.1 GCA_023135995.1 Candidatus Aminicenantota bacterium
TGGCGAGGAAGCATTCCCCATCAAGATCTACATGTACAGAGCACCTTTAGATGTGCTGAAAAAGATCGGGAAAGAGCTCATATGTCCGGGATTTGACCAAGTGCATATTTTTGAGCCAGCTGGATAGGCAAATCCTTCTTTCCACTCCTCCCAGATCATGTATTCAAAATCCGGGGTGTTGAACATCTACGGCAACCTCGACTCGTGAATAATCCAGGTCAAATTTCTGGTTCAAGATTCGTTATGAGTTCTGCAGCAGATTGGATCTTGTCTTTGGAAAAAAAGATGGGGAAATATTTCCCCTTGAGCCACATCCGGAAGAGGTCGGAATAGTGCGTGCTGTCCGGATTCCCGGATTGTCCCGGAGAGTTGGTCCCCAGAGAGTTGTCCCAGTCTTCCAGATTAGCGATGATGCGGAAGGAGGCTCCGGAAGATTGGTTGAATCCGCTGGATGTTTTGTTGACTGTATTATTATTTCCTCCCCGTGGTTCAGGCCCGAGATCGAGGGTGGCGCGGATGCCCTCATTCACTGCCTCAGAAAGGAGATGCTGGATTTTGATGTGATGGAATTTCTCCTGGCCATACCGCCATTGTGTTTTGTCCGGGCCCAGACGTTCCTCGATATCTTGGATGGCTTCTTCCAGGCTTTGGGTGAGCAAGACATCGCGGGCGTCTGTCGGATTCGGTCCGAAGGCCCCATCAGGGGCACAGAGAAGATCCACCATTTTTTTGAGCGAACGTATGGGGAAGATTTCCCTGACTTCCTCTGGAATGTAGAGATCCCAAACATTCCGTGAGAGCCGTCTCTGCCATCTTTGGTATATGGTCGCCTCTATGGAATCGGCATCCATCACACAGTTCCAGGAGAGAAGCGTCTGGCGCGCTTTTTCGACCTTTTCTGTGTTTGCTGTCAGACCTTTTAGAAGAGGGATCAGCGTCCTAGCAGGCAGGGAGAGAAAGTCGTGCTGGAGCTCCATCATGTCGGTCATGGTGAATTTACGTCCGGAACCGAGCACTTCCTGGAGCCGAGAAAAACGGAATGGCTCTGTCCAGATAAAACCCACGGAGTGAGGGTAACCATCAGGAACGTTGTACTGGTTTGCCGTGGCAAAAAATCCTTCAGGGGGATTGAAGCTGTGGGGAAGGTCTTTGATGGGAAGATATCCCTGCCACTCGTAACTTCCATCACCTGGAACTGGGAGAAGGCCGTCCCAATTCTCCCTGAGAGGTGTGATCCCTACGGCTTGCCATCCGATGTTGTTGTTGACGTCGGCCCACACCATATTCTCTGATGGGGTGTGCGAGAACGTGCAAGCCTCTCTGAATTCCTCCCAGTTTTTTGCCTGATCCATACGCAGACTTGCGAGATAGGGTGCGCCTCCGACCTCCAGCCAAGCCGCCCGGAGAGCATAGGCTTTGTGGAGCTCTTTGTCCTCGTAGAGAACAGGGCCGTGACGCGTGAACTTGAGATCGACCGTCACCGGCGCTTCTCCCTTCACGGGAATCGTTTCCTGAATGACCTTCATCTCCTCCCAGTTTCCCTGGTATCGATACTGGAGAGGGTTGAGCAGGTTTGTTTCATAGACATAGAGGTCTTCCTGGTCGATGGCAAATATGGTGAGTCCCCATGCCCCATACTCGTTGTGTCCGATGGAGATACCAGGGAGGCATGGCTCTCCTCCTCCTATGACATTCCATCCCGGAGCGTTGAGGTGCACCCAGTACCTGAGAGAGGGGATCTGTTGGCTGCGGTGAGGGTCATTGGCTAAAATGGGAGATCCTGAGAATGTGAGCCCTCCCTTGATGATCCAGTTATTACTGCCCTGATACACGTCTTGTGCGAAATGTTCAAAAGGAGAAACAACCGCAAGTGGTATGGACGGAGATCTGGGTTGAGATGGAGGGGAAGGCTTGGCCCTCAAGGAGCTGTCCTTAATGTCTTCGGGCCCAAACTCCACCCGAGAACGCGAAGCGAAATAGGTCTCCAAAATATTTCTCTTGATGAGAGAAAGATCCAATCCCTCCGTCGGCACGAGGTCGGGATGTCTGGGTTGGAGGTTGAGGAGGCTTCTGACCTTTTGGGAGCCTATCAAGTTCACGGCTTGAGCCAAGGCCACCTCATAACGGACATTCCGGAAAAGTCCGTTGTGACGGGAGACAACGACTTCGGGTGTCCAGTGACCGGGTGTGATGCTGAGGAGCTGGAACTCGATGGGAAGGACGGCAGGATTTCCCCGTGTGTGATCGATATAGCTGTTAATACCCCTGACAAAGGATGTGATGATCTCCTCCCCATCAGGATGGTAGTGGCTCATCTCCTCTTTCATGTCCACACGAGCCTTGAGAAGCCGCGCGCCGATGTCCTTTTTTAGTGCCTTGGGTCCGAGGATCTCTGCGAGTGTTCCTGTGGCCTGACGCCTCCAGATCTCGAGCTGGAACAGCCTGTCTCTGGCCACGTTAAATCCTTGCGCGAAAAAGAGGTCCTTCTGGTTCTGGGCATAGATGTGAGAGATCCCCCATCGGTCCTTGATGATTTCTACGGGACTTGTTAGACCTTTGATGCGCAGGGATTCTCTTTGTATTTCGCCGTATTGATTCGAAGAGGCGAGCCCGGACGAGATAAACACGACCACTAGAATAATCATAGGCATATAGAAGTATTTTATTTTCATCAGAGGCTCCTTTTTTCCCTCGGTTATGGCTTTCTCCTCTTTTCTATATCATTTTTTCGCTGATTAAAAAAGAGAATATTGTCGGATGAACAAATCAAGCGGAATGCATAGACAAGAATGTAGGGTCCGTTCCCCGAACGGACCGTTTGGGAAACGGTCCCTACATAAAAGGGGACTGTCCCCTTTTCTATTCACAGAAGATCTTGACGGTTTCTTTCCCTTCCACATCGATCGTGAGGTCGTTTAGGTTCATGATTTGTAAAAAAATTTAGCAGAGAG
>JAGLRY010000489.1 GCA_023135995.1 Candidatus Aminicenantota bacterium
AACCACTCGTTAAATCCTAGATCTTTGAATTCCATAATAATGATATCGCTAGATGTGATATTTGACGCCATTTTACTTTGAAAATGGAAAAGATACAATCTGACCATATGGATGGCTGATTCTTTTTTTGACCTAAGTCAATGATTTTATATTATGATAATTCTAGAATGAAATCCGTGATATCACACCAGGAGGAGTAAATGAGTGAATTAATAGACAATGCCCAAAAGCGAAAAGAGCTTCTTAAGCATATGATCCTTCAACTCCATGATGGCACGGCTCCTGAAGCCGTAAAAAAGCAACTGATAAAGTTGCTGGGAAAAGTGCCTTATAACGATGTTGTGGAGGTTGAGCAGGAGTTGATCTCAGAGGGTTTGCCACAGGAAGAAGTGCTAAAGTTGTGCGACATCCATTCGGCAGCTTTAGATGGTGTTCTGGATCACACGGAGGCTAAGACTGCACCTCCTGGGCATCCGGTTCACACATTTAAGGAAGAAAATCGGGCCTTGAGAAAGGAGATCCAGGTTCTTGAGCGATTATATGAAAAAGTCAAAAATGCAGAAAGCAAAAATCAGTTAGACACTCTCTTTGACGAAATACACCAGCACTTCAATGCTCTGATGGATGTCGAGAAGCACTATCTGCGTAAAGAGAATCTTCTGTTTCCGTTTTTGGAAAAACATGGCGTTACGGGTCCTCCTACTGTGATGTGGGGCAAACATGACGAAACCAGGGAGCTTTTGAAGGGTGCCGTCGAAACCCTCAGGGCCGCTGATGGGATCTCTGTGAATGAAGCGAAAACTGTTATCGACCTTGTGCTTAATCCGGCATCTCAAGCAGTTGATGACATGATTGGCAAAGAGGAAGAGATCCTTTTTCCCATGTCTCTGGATACGTTGAGAGATGAAGAGTGGTTGCAGATCGATAGACAGAGTATTGAGTATGGCTTCTGCCTCTATGACTCCAAAGTCAAATGGAGGCCGGAGGGCGTGGAGCTTGAGGAGATCGCGAGCGATGAGATCGGTAAAATCCAGCTTCCCAGCGGCAGCTTCAATGTTGATGAATTGACCGCAATTTTGAACACCATCCCCTTTGATATGACCTTTGTGGATAAGGATGACAGAGTGAAGTATTTCACACAAGGCAGAGAACGGATCTTTGCGCGTAGCCGAGCGATCCTTGGCCGTAATGTGCGGCAATGCCATCCTCCTTCAAGTGTCCATGTGATCGAGAAGATTCTGGATGATTTTAAATCCGGAAGGGAGGATCATACGGCATTTTGGATCACTTTAGAGGATAGATTTATCCATATCGAATATTTTGCCTTACGGGCTGAAGATGGCGACTATTTGGGAACGTTGGAAGTCAGCCAGGATCTCACAGAGAAGCGAAAGTTAAGAGGAGAACAGAGACTCCTTCAATATAAGAACAACGAGACTTGAGATGGGAAAAACAAATTCGGAGATCACTCCTGAAACAAAAATAGGAACATTGCTAGATAGATTCCCAAAACTTGAAAAAACTTTCTTGGAAATGGCTCCGGAGTTTAAGAAACTGCGCAATCCTGTATTGAAAAAGACAATAGCGAGAGTAACATCTCTCAGACAGGCATCTACAATAGCCAAGATTCCTCTTGCAGAAATAATCAACAAACTACGAAGTGAGGCTGGAATTCAGGAAGAATTTATGACGGATGAAGCGGTTGTGTCTCCTTCAAAGGAAAGCCCCGCATGGTTTTCACCATCCGATATCGTGCAAAGCCTTGATGCACGACCCATGCTCGAAAAAGGAGAACAACCTATAAATAAAGTTTTGGCCGGTTGTAAGAACTTAAATGCTGGAGAAATTTATGAATTGACCACGCCGTTCCTTCCGGCTCCGTTGATCGATAATGCACAAAAACAGGGTTTTCTTGTGTGGGCAAAGGAAGAGGATGAACGAGTGTTCAAGATTTATATAACACCAAAAACAAGATGAATCTGATTTATTCTGGATGTTCAACTCTTTTTGAGCCATCCAGGTTGG
>JAGLRY010000049.1 GCA_023135995.1 Candidatus Aminicenantota bacterium
GTCAAAGATTTTCAGTTTAAGTCAGTTGCGCTTTTTGCGTCTCTCTAAGTCATGTTGCAGGAACTGTTGGGCCAGTTCATCAGAGTCGCCGCAGAGGTCCTGGAGGCGTTTAAGCTCGGTTTTAAGTTCACTGGCAACTTCTGCATAGGCAGGATCATCATAGATGTTGTTTATTTCGTTCGGGTCTTTTTCCAGGTCGTACAGTTCCCAGGCATCGATGTCATAGTAGAAATGCAAAAGCTTGTACTGTTCGGTCCTCACTCCGTAGTGGCGCTTGGCCATGTGAACAGCAGGGTATTCATAGTAGTGGTAGTATAGGGATTTTCGCCATTCCTTGACGTCTTCATCGAGGAGCAGGTTTTTCAGCGAGTGCCCTTGCATCTCGGTTGGGATCTCTGCACCAGCCAGTTCAAGGAACGTAGGGGCGAAGTCAAGGTTGGAAACGATTTTATCGCTAACCGATCCGGCCTCGACCCGTTTGGGATATCGCACAACAAGGGGCATGCGCAGAGATTCCTCATACATGAATCGTTTGTCAAACCAGCCGTGATCCCCCAGGAAAAAGCCCTGATCGGATGTGTAGATGACAATTGTATTATCTGCAAGGCCGGATTCATCCAGATAGCCCAGCATGCGTCCGATATTCTCGTCGACAGCGGCTATACATCCCAGATAGTCCTCCATATACCTCTTGTATTTCCATCTTACCAGTGCATCTCCCTCTGGTTTCTCTTTAAAGAAGGCCTCCTTCTTGGGTCCGTACGCCGCCTCCCAAGCTGCCCTTTGTTCCTCGTTGAGTCTTTGCGGAGGATCCCCCATCTTCAAGTCGTACTTTTCCTGCAGGTGCTCCCGGAGAGACATTTCTTGTTCCGGTGCTGCACGGGATCGTGTGGCATACTCATCAAAGAGCGTGATGGGTTCTGGGAATATCACGTCATCATACTTGTTCAAATGACGGCGGGCTGGCTGCCAGTTGCGGTGAGGGGCTTTGTGGTGAAGCATCAGCAGAAAAGGCTTGGACTGATCCCGGTAATTTTTAAGAAAATCAAGAGCGATATCCGTGATTATATCTGTCACATACCCCATGTGTTGTTTTTTTTCTCCCATCTCGATCAGGTCCGGATTGTAATAGTGTCCCTGCCCGGGTAGAACATTCCAGTAATCGAAGCCCGTGGGTTCACTTTTCAGATGCCATTTGCCGATCATGGCTGTCTGGTATCCTGCTTCTTGAAGGATTTTGGGGAAGGTTCTCTGTGTCCCATCAAATGAGGCGACATTATCGCGCACACCGTTGAGATGGCTGTATTTCCCGGTCAGGATAACGGCGCGGCTGGGCGCACAGATGCTGTTCGTGCAGAAACAGTTCTCGAATCGGATGCCCTCTCTAGCGAGTCGATCGATATGAGGCGTTTCATTGATCCGACTTCCATAACAACTCACGGCGTGTGCAGCATGGTCATCCGACATGATAAAGATAATATTCGTTCTGGATGCGACAACTTTATCGGTTTTCTGACAGGAAGGGGAAAGCATAAGAACAACACAGATTGCCGTGACGAGTAGTACTCTTCTTGTTCTCATTGTTCCTCCTGTTTTTCGCAGTCTTTATATCACAG
>JAGLRY010000490.1 GCA_023135995.1 Candidatus Aminicenantota bacterium
AGTGCTCGTAGAAGGCCGGTTGAAATTTGTAGAGGTCAAAATCGGTATATGGATCTTACTGGGCTCGATCATTGTTGCAGGATTTCTACTGGTCCGCACCACGCCCCACCACCACATCCTGCCTGTTGTTCTTCTGATTATCGTCGGACTGATTTTAGGATTGGGGTATACTGTCCCACCTCTTAAGTTCAGCCACAGAGGATTGGGAGAAGTTGTTGTCGGAGTAACCCATAGTCTTTATGTCATTCTCTGCGGGTATGTCTTTCAATCAGGCATGTGGAAGGATCCTCTGCCTTGGCTACTGAGTATTCCTCTTTTTTTTGCTGTTCTGGGTGCCATTTCGCTATCAACGATTCCGGATTATAGAGCGGATAAGACGACCGGGAAGACCACAATTTCTGTCATCTTAGGACCAAAATTGGCAGCTTATTTCTCTATGGGTTTTATAACCCTAACCGCAATGTCCACCATCATACTCATCCATCACGGATTCATCGATTATCCGATTTTTGTTCTCATTATAATCCATGCCGCTGTTTTGTGGCTGTCCATCATTAGGCTCATAAAAAGCAGGGAATATGACAGAAGAATCGATCTCATCATGAAACTAGCCTTGACCTATATTATCTGGTTTGGGATGGTCCCTCTAATTTCAGCATTTCATGGATAATAAACGCTTTCCCTATCTCTTCTTTTTGCTGATTTTGGCTGGTACATTCTGTTTTTCGATTGTCCAGATCCCAACAGAAGAGCTTTCCAAAGAAAAATATACTTATGAAGCTTCCCCCAAGGGGAAGGAAAAAACCAAAAATGAAATCATTGAAATGGAGTTTGTTCACTCCTCTGAACAAACCATGTGCAATCAGAGAATACTCCGGCCCGATGGAAAAGAGGTCATAGAGATCGAGATGTTGCCCGACGGAAGTTTTCTTTCAGGAACAAAATATTTTATGAATGAACATGGGAAAACGATCAGGACTGTGCGAATTGTGAGAGAAAATGGGATGGTCTCTGTTGAGCGTCACTTAGAGGAAAAAACAGAAAGGAAAGATATCAAACTTCCAAGCGACAAAATCCTAGCTGTCGATGCTTCGCTTCTGGTTCTCATGAGAAATTTTCCTTTTGATCAAGGGATCCAATGGGATGTTTTCATGGTTGATTTTTCACGACAATCTGTTTCGGTCAGTGTTCGCCAGGCCGGTGTAGAGAAAGTTATTGTTCCTTCAGGTGAGTTTGAATGCTACCGGATGGAAGTCGTAGTGAAGGTCTTTATATTCCGACCAAAGATCATATTCTGGATCACCAAGACGCCCCCCCATTTTCTAGTCAAGCATACTGGGAAAAGAGGCCCCTTCACTCCAGAATATATAACGTCTTTAGTCTCACGATATAGTGCTTTGGCTGACGTAAATTAATGATAATAAAAGAATTATCCTCTATAAACCCATAATTATTACGCTAAGGCAAATAATCGAGTTGAATTTAGAATTATCTTATTTGAAGTCAATGATTTAGCGCAACCAGAGCACATTTAGAGAGCACATTTAGTCATTCTAATCTCCGAATTCATTCCTATTATGCATGACTTTCATCACTGCTTCGATAATGAGGTCCGGCTGTCTCCATGGGATCATGTGGTCGCTTTCTTCCGCCACAATCAGAATCGCACCCTTGATCGATTTTGTCATCTGTTCATGCGAGAGCCGCCACGCCTCTTGCTCCTCAGTTTTCGGGAGGAATGGCTTGCCACTGGTGATCACCAAAACAGGGATATTCGGAGGGATAGATGTCTTCCGCATGATCTCTATTTTGGGGCCCAATCCATCTCCAACCATCCGAACCAGGGCACGCTGAATTTTTGTGAGCTTATCCGGCTGAGAAGTGTCAAACGGAAGTTTTCCTGCCATAGGATGGTTATCAAGATATTCCACGCCGAGCAGGTCTACGAACTCGGTAGTGAACGGATCGACAAATACCATGCCGCGTACACCATCGTGGTGTTTGCTTGCAAATAAGCGGATCATCCATCCCCCAAATGAATGACCGACCAGGATGAGATCCTTATCCAAGCTGAGTTTTTGGAGTCCCAGCCAGAGCCAATCGACCTCTTCACGCATATCATGCGGAGTTT
>JAGLRY010000491.1 GCA_023135995.1 Candidatus Aminicenantota bacterium
AGAATCCTGTCTATTCTTACATCGTCGGTACTCAACTTTTTAACAGCGGAAAAGTTCAGGAGGCACGAACCTACATCGAAGACGCATATCGAAAGAAACCAGATTCTGCTGCGTATGCTCTCAACCTGGCCCGGATCTACATGATTTTGGATGAATACACAAAGATCGAATCCCTCCTTCTCCCGCTATTTGATAAACCGGAACCCCCTCAGTATGATGTCTTTTTTGTACTGGGGAAAGCCTATCAGGCTTTGGGCGAATTGAGCAAAGCCATCGAATTGTTTAATTCTGCCATCGATTTTTATGGGATAAACACGAATGTTCTAAATGCTGTGGGCGAATGTTATTTTCAGTCGGGGGACATGGAGGAAGCGTTAGCTGCATGGGAGAGATCCCTTGAGATAAATCCTGACCAGCCCGAGCTTAAAAAGACGCTCGAGGCGATAAAGGAGAAAAAGAATGAGTGATTTTGTGATAATTCGAAAAAGGGCAAGAACGTTTCTTTTGCCTTTTATAACACTACTGCTCGTATCCTGGATGGCTGTGTTCTTCGGATCCTGCCGCTACTACAAATTGGAACAGCAGCTGGATCCTGTGAATAAGGATTGGTACAACAGGGTTCGGTACATCATCACCAAGGAAGAATCGCATATGTTTCTCGACATTCCTGATGAGGAAAGGGAGCAGTTCAAAGAGGACTTCTGGAAGCGCCGTGATCCCGATCCGAACACAGAAGAGAATGAGTTTCAGATGGAATACTTTAACCGCATGGACCAGGCCGATGATCTTTTTACCAGTGAGGGCAAACCAGGATGGCTGACAGACCGGGGAAGGATCTACATCTTGTTCGGACCGCCCCTGGACCGGATCACGTATCCGATGGGTTATAGTGCCTCCAGCCGCTGCCAGGAAGTCTGGTACTATGGGAATTTCCCTGTTGTTTTTGTGGATAACACATGCACGGGGACCTATCGTCTCGTAACGTATGATCTGAGCTCGATCCGGAGTTATAACCTGATGTATATGCACGAGCTGAGTTCAGCGCAAGCAAGGGCGCAACAAACCATCAGGGGCAGGATAGAGGATGTGAGCTTTGATTGGGACGTTGACAAGACGGTGGATACTCCCGACAGAGTAGAAGGAACGCTTTTGGTTAAAATTCCCTACGGCAATATCTGGTTCACAGAAGAGGGGAGCAAGCTGGTTACCACGCTCGAGTTGCGTCTGGAACTGAAAGATTCTGAGGACAATATTGTATGGGAGCATGAAGACTCTTACAGGATTGAAACAGATGAAGAAGGCCTTGAAGATATGAAAGGAAAAAAATACGAGATCGAAATCCCCTTTGTTCTGGAGGAAGAGCTGCCACAGCTCAGGAAGGGAAAGAACAGGTTGTATGGATTTCTCACAAACGCAACAGGCGGAGACACAACCAAAAAGGTCAAGGAGTTTAACCTCTAAACAGCTATGTAGGGCTTGCTTTTTGTAGGGTCCATTCCCCGAATGGACCGTTTGGGAAACAGTCCCTACAACATGCAGGTTTGCCTCTGTGATGTAGGGTCCGCTCCCCGAGCGGACCGATAAAGATGTTCTTGAAAGGAACTGCCCGATTGTGTAACCTTAAATAAAGTGGGTTTGTTTTGTCTCATCGTTTATTAAAACTCATAAATGAACCAAAAAGGAGGACAGAAGAATGAAGAGAGTTTTGACACTGCTTATCGGAATTGGCTTTTTAGGGGCCATCCTTATAGGGCCTCAGGGATTTGCACAGTCTTATCTAGAGGAAGTTCGCGCCTGTCAGTATTTGGAGCAGGGCAAGATTGACGAAGCGATACGTCTTCTGGATAGAAAACTCAAACGGTATCCGCGAAATTTCGATTGTCACTTGTATCTGGGTCTGGCCTATTACCTTAAGGGCGATTTCGAAAAGGCCAAGAGCACGATCAGTAAAGTGGAACAAGAGATCAAAGAGATGGGTGCAGCTCCCGCAGCAATAACTGCTGACCAAACATACGCCGACGTCGATAGAGTCGGAGGCATGGCTGGAACTGTATTCACCAAAGGCCGGAGAGGAATACTGAAATTTTCACTAGGCATGCTCTACAAAAAAGAGGGAAATTTCAAAGAAGCCAAGAAGAGGTTTGAAGAGGCTTTGAAATACAAATACCCCGAGATGGAAGCCC
>JAGLRY010000492.1 GCA_023135995.1 Candidatus Aminicenantota bacterium
GGTGCTGTTTTTATATCTGGGTCGATTTTTATCATTCTGTCTCTAGCCGGTGTTTGGGATAATTTGGTTGCAGCGGTTCCCGATTCGCTCAAACATGCGATAGCTGTTGGGATCGGCGTGCTGATCGCCTTTATAGGACTTCAGTATGGAGGCGTGGTTGTCAATGCACCTCCACCCGTTCCAGGGGTCACGGATATCCTGGTTATGCTTGGAGATTTGACTGGTAAGCCAGCGATTCTGACTCTGTTCGGAGTGATCTTGACTGCGGCGCTTATCGTTTTAAAAGTTCGAGGAGCGATCCTCTTGGGGATTCTCGGCACCGCACTTTTGGGGCTTCCGTTGGGGGTTGTCAAATATCAGGGTATCATTGCTGCTCCTCCCAGTGTTATGCCGACACTTCTTAAACTGGATATTATAGGGGCTGTTCAAACAGGGTTGATCACAATCGTGTTTATCTTTTTTTTCCTCGATCTATTCGATACGATGGGCACACTCATCGGTGTGAGCGCTCCCGCCGGCTTTCTCAAAGATGGAAAACTTCCCCGTGCTAACCAGGCCATGTTTGCAGATGCTGTGGGGACCATCGGAGGAGCGCTTATGGGGACATCCACTGTGACGAGCTACATTGAGAGCGCATCAGGGATTGCCCAGGGCGCTAAAACAGGATTGGCCAATGTCTTCACCTCCATGCTGTTTATTATCGCCCTATTCTTCAGTCCGTTGGCAGAAATGATCGCCGGAAGTTATCAGTACAATGGTGCAACCCTTCGTCCGGTCATAGCGCCCCCTCTGATCATCGTGGGTTATCTGATGATGAAGTGCATCACGTTTATCAAATGGGACGATCTGACAGAAGCCATACCAGCCTATTTAACCATCATCATCATGCCCTTGACTTTCAGCATCACAGAGGGGATCGCCTTTGGATTTATCTCCTATTCCATTCTGAAGCTTGTCACAGGGAAAGGAAAGGAAGTCCATTGGGTGATCTATCTCTTCTCTGCGTTGTTTATCATTCGGTATATCATTAAATAGCAGAATGTGGGAGACGTCGCTCGACTAAATTTAGTAAAGCATTTAAACATGTAGGGTCTATTCCCCGAATAGACCGAGTAATAAGTGTTATGAGCGTAGACACGAGGAGATCGGATTAATGATCAAATATTCCCGAATTTTTGTCGGTTTTTCTATCTTTTTGATGATCTTGATCGCGTTCGAGTGTGCGAAGACACCCGCGCCGGCACTAGAGCCGAGGATGACTTTTGGTTCGGATGAGGCGAAATGGGTGGGTAACACAATGGAGAAAATGACGCTGGAGGAGAAGATCGGACAGTTGATCGCCTGCCGTTACACAGGGCGATTCGTGAATCAGGATAGCGAATACGTCAATGACCTCAAAACACTCGTTGTGGAACAGAAGATCGGAGGCTTGATTCTGTTTGCCGGGGATGTTTATGAGACAGCCCATTTGACAAATATCCTGCAAGAGAAGGCAAAAATCCCCCTGTTGATCGCGTCTGATCTGGAGAGGGGACTGGGAAACCAGATCGATGGAGCCACTCTTTTTCCACCTGTCATGTCGTTGGGGGCGGCGGACTCGGAAGAACTGGCTTACCGTATGGGGAAGATCACCGCCCTTGAGGCCAGGGCTATTGGCATTCATATGACATACGCACCAGTGGTGGATGTGAACATCAATCCTGATAATCCCATCATTAACGTCCGCTCCTTTGGGGAGGATCCGGAACAGGTTGGCCGGCTGGCTGTTCCGTTCATAAAGGGCTGTCAGGAGAATGGCTTGATCGCTACGGCAAAGCATTTTCCCGGTCATGGAGATACGACCGAAGATTCTCACACAGTGCTCCCCACGGTGAAAGGCGATCGTGAGCGTTTGGACAGGGTTGAGATCTACCCGTTCAAGATCGCTGTTGAGTCCGGTGTCCAGGCCATCATGGCGGCTCATCTCAGTCTGCCGGCACTCGATCCCACGCCGAATGTTCCCTCGAGCCTCTCCAAGCC
>JAGLRY010000493.1 GCA_023135995.1 Candidatus Aminicenantota bacterium
TACTTCCGGGAACCGAATTCTGTATCAGCGGTTCGAAATCCGGCAGGTCCCTCCAGGTTCCCCGAGTTACCCTTTTATAAGGGATTACAAGGCTTCTTATTCCGACGATGTAATGAGCCTTGTCATATCCTCGATGTTTTTTAAAATCATCACGATCTTTTCTCCAGTTTTTTCCGTTATAATGAGGATTTCCGGTGGCATCTGTTGCTGCCATCGTCTCCTTCATCCATAGTTCATGTGCGGATTTCTTCAGGAGACGTTCAAGGATTCCAGTCATATTCGACATTGCTCGATACTTGTAGAGTGTTCGAGGAGCTGGTATTTTGTCTATTTTGAGAATATCCTTGTATATCAAAAGCATTGAAGGGGATTTCTGGATTTTGCAGTTAAGGTACTCCAAAAGAAGGAGGCACTTGAGAATATCACGTTTCTTTGCCGGTGGACGCCCCGGTCCACCCGGCTGTTTCTCGTGAATCCGCTCCCGTTCCACGAACATGCGGATCTCATTTGCGACATCCATGACTTCGTTGGCTCTGAATTTATCATATTCCGAGCGCCCTGTTCGTGGTGGCATCCATTTCCTCTTCTTGGGCCGACCTGGCCTCCGGCGAGACCAGTTCGGCTTCTTCCGTTTAGCTCTTCTTTTCTGCTTTTGTTTTTTCCCATCCATATAGGGGTCCCATCCCGCACCCCCCTCCAAAGTACCACCAACAAACTCATAATCGAGTTATGCACTTTCCCCCTTGGGCGTACTTTGGCTCAGGGGTGATGCTAACTGACCTGAAGGACGCCCTAAACCTTTAAAATTGCGAGGGAAATCAGATCAAAAGGGGTTTATGCAAGAAGTCGATGCTTCCCTAGAACTCGAACTCCCTTTCCCCGTAACCGATAACAGGGCACGGTCCCAGACACTCGGCGCAGTGGATGCATTTCTCCTCGTCTACAAAAACATGCTCATCCAGATACAAGGCCCCCTGCTCGCATCTGCCCGTGCATATGCCGCACCCAACACAGAGATGAGCTCTCAGGATAATATTTTTCACGTTCTTCATGCATCTCCTTGCGGACTTTTCGTTCTTGCCTCGGACAACAACACCGCCTTCTCCGAAGATGTCTGTGTCTCCCACTGAGCAGGAATCTGTTTCCTTGTCATAAGTGGATTCACTCAAGATGTTCATGAGGTTTGTCACCCTCTCCATGTCAAGACTTCTCTGGAACATGCCCTCGATGCTCACACCGCCCTGACAGGGTTGGTAGCCCTCGGCAGTGACGAATGTGAACCCCTCATCTCCCTGGGCTTCTTCTGCATCATCCTTCCGGGTGATTATAATATCCTCTCGCTCTAAAAATTCACGTATTCCTCTGGGCAGTTTTCTCCACCGCCACAGTCCCAGAGCCTGCCACTCCTCAGGATAACCCCTTTTCTCCCGGTAATCGGTAAGAAAGCGCTCCCATTTGTCATGACCAGGATGGTATTGTTTCACTATTTCCAGATCTGCAAGGTCCGATGCAGGACAGAGCCAGCAGCCTATCCT
>JAGLRY010000494.1 GCA_023135995.1 Candidatus Aminicenantota bacterium
ATCGATACTGTGAGAATCTGAAGAGCCGACAAGGGGCTTGTAGTACCCCCTGTTCAGGAGATTTAGCCAGTCCTGAATAGCCACAGAGTTAGATGAATAGGCATAAGGGCCGTTTAATGATTCAAGAACGTCGAAGGAAATGTCGAAGCCATTTATTGCGGAGGCCGCTGTTTCCGTCTCCAACTGCAGGTTGTTGAAATATCCGATCGTTCCCGCTCTTGGGTGATTCACCTGGATGAGGGCTCCGGGGTCTTTCTGCCGGCTGGCTTCAAAGAGAGGTGAAGTCTTATCGGCGAGCGCAAGTATAGCTCCGTTCTTGTCTTCATCTCCTCTGTAGGTAAGAGGATAGGTGTTGTAATGGATCAGTCCTCTGACAGAGACTTCGTTTCCGATAATGGTGGTCAGCTCATCCTCAAAGCCCAGCTTTTTCAAAATCGGAAGATAATCGATGACAATGTTATGATCTGTCGCCATCGCCACGTCCACTCCTTCGGCAACGACGGATTTTATTCGTTCTTCAACATCCATACGTCCATCGGAATAGATCGTGTGCATGTGGGGATCGACAGAAGCAAATCCTGTGGTGTCGAGCACTCTGTTTACTACAAAAGTCAACTCAATGCGTTCATCCTTCAGGACCTCCACGATTTCTTGGCCTCTGGAATATTCAGGCCCTCGGGAAGCCGTCACAAGATATGTTCCCACAGGCAATGGGATTTCTAGGCCTTCCTTCGGAGGAAATTTTGAATTCTTTGCCGTTTCCCAGCGCTTTCCGTTCTCCACGGGATTCTCTGGGAGGAAATACGGAGTTCTAGTCGGGTCGAGACCGATAAAACTGACCTTCCCGGGAACGTATTCGCCTTTTTTGTCAGTGATCTTGACCTTGACCGTGCCTATGGCTGTGCTCTCAAGAACACATACATTTTCGCCTCCACTCCCAAAGCGAAAAAGCTTTTCGACGACTGCGGGAAAAAAGTGAGCCTGCACCTGGTACAGACCTTTGGGCAGAGGGATTTGAAGGGTTGGCATCCTTTCATGAAAAGATCGATAGAATACAGAAGACGTCAGAGGATCCCTGACAATGATCTCAAAAGTGCTCCCGTTAAAATTATCGAATTGGAAAGTTGCCAATTCAGTGTTCTGATGTAAATTCTGGTAAATGGTATCTAAAAGTTTTTCTCCGCTTTGATCAACAAAAAGGCTGTGGCGGATCGTGTGTTCTTCTCCAGGATTCAATTTACCCGGGTTCGGCTCGTCATCCTCTTTGGGTGGATTAAGATCTAGCCTTCCCAGGGAGTAACCTTTTTTGGGATAGACTCTGAAATTCAATTCTGGATGGTCTTCTTTATGGTATGGGCTGAATGAATAACTGTGATAGGCCCCAAAGTATAGAGAATAATCTAAGTCACTGATCTCAACAATGCCCGTATTTTGGATGCGGGAAGTCACTGCGATCTCTCCAGCATCCGGGCTGAATGTGTATGTTGTCTCTATGTTCAGTTTTTCTCCGTTATCTCCTGTGTATTTGCCTGTCGCGA
>JAGLRY010000495.1 GCA_023135995.1 Candidatus Aminicenantota bacterium
AAATATCATAGTTACCTTTTGGATTGGCCGAATAGGCGATCTTTTTTCCATCCGGAGACCATTTAGGGAATTCGTCATCCCAGCCGTTATCCGTCAGTTGTGTCACGCCATCCTTAGTCAGCAGATAGATCTCCCTGTCCCCGTCCATATCCGATTGGAACACGATTTTTCCTTGAATGGGATATTTTGATTTTAACCCAGCAGTGTCGATAGCGGCAGGCTCGTTCGGGGACTCCACCTCCCTAGAGCAGAACAGGAACACCGCTGCCAATACAAGAATCGCCACACATAATTTTACCTTCACTATGATTGTCCTCTCTGTATATTGTTCGGTCATTTGATATAACCCAGGGCACGGAGCTCTTCCACTGTTTTCCTGTCCAGTTCCCTATCCTTTTGACCTCTTTCTATGCGCGTCTCCCCCTCGTAACTTTCGATATACCTGACAGGTCGCTCTTTCAGAATTTTCTTCTCAAAGACTTCTGTCAAAACCTTCCCATCCATGTCTTTGGCCACCGGAAGGTCAAAAATATAAAGGATCGTAGGGAGGATATCAAAAATATGCGCCCCTTGGATGTGGTAGCCCTTCTTGATATTGGGGCCCTTCATCATGATGATGCCGTGGGGGATCTCGGGTAGATTTGTGTGCCCGTACCCGCCCCTGTTGAACCCAAAGCTGTGGTCGGAAACAACGATCACCGTGCTTTGAGAGCTCAGACGTTCAAGAAATTCTCCTAAGATTCTATCAGAATAGGAATAGACAGGTTCCATCACACAGCTGAAATCCTTATCGATTTCGGCCAGAGTCTCTGCCGTCACCTTGCCGTTCTTTTCCTCCTCGACTCCCTTGGCCAGAAGTTCAGGAGCGATATACGCACAGGCAAAATGGCTGACGACATCGACCAAACGGAAATAAGTGGCGTACAAATCCACAGGAAATCGCTGGAAGAGATAAAAGCTCACCTGTTCGATCGTCTTCTCCTGGAGGATAAAATTGTTGTAGTTCGCGACAAGTTTGGATTCGCCTTCGTAGATAGATGAGCGTTTTTGGTAGTTTGGCAGGCCCTCTTCTTCCAAGATCTTTGGGAAATCTTCCTTTCCCAAGCGGGCAAATTCAAGCCTCCTCAAAAGCGCTTTTGGGTAGGTTACGGAGACCTTTGAAAAATCCCTCCGGCCGAAATGCCTGAACTCTTCAGACACCATGTATCCGTTGACAGGTTCAGGAGGAAAGGTGATGAACCAGTTGATCACGCCGACTTTCCACCCCAGATCCCCAAGAATATTCCAGAATGCCTTCGCTCTTCTCTCGCTCTGACGAAAGGGGACCTCGATATTGTTCTTATTGATATAGGTCCAGTCCACGATACCGTGTTTCACCATCGACTTTCCCGTTGCGATCGAAGTCCAAATGACAGAAGATTTCACTGGCCGTTCCGTTTCTAAGGTGCCGTAACCTCCCTTATCCTTCAATTGTTTGATGTTGGGCAAAAAACCTTCCTCGAGGAGCGGATTTATGAGGTTCCATCCGGCTCCATCCACTCCAATTAGAACAACACGTGGAGAGTCGGGTGTGGGCGCTTCTTCCTTCCTGAGGTTGAAGTAGACGACAAGGCTCAAACAGACAAAGATTATGAATATGAGCAGAAGAAGGGATCTTTTCGACATTGTCTTAATATAAAAAATCTTAGGCAGGATGTCAATGAAATCCGCCCGAATACAGGACGGTACCAATCAATGTTTGAGTATTTTTCTTCAGGAAAGTGAGCATTGAATTAATATTCTTATCGCGTATATTAAGACGTTATCTATTAATGGAATGAGGAGATAAAACAAAAAAAAGAAGAGTGTATTTACTGTTCTTTCTTCTCATAGCTGCTTTTCTCTTGCTCCAAGCAGCAGATTTTTTAGATGAGGAAATCAAGGCCGATCAAACTTAAAAAATAGGTAATGGTGACGATTGGACAGAGGCCGTAGATGTGCCCAAGACAGGCCAGGACTGTGCGTTTCCCAAAGTCACAGCAAATGATGCCGGATACGCCTTCATCATCAGGAATCAGGAAAGCGGCCAACACGGGGCCTTTTTTACTTCCAATGAAAACTACAGTTAGTCGACTCCCAAGAATATCACCAAATCCTTTGTTAGAGTCAAAGAGAGCCGTTTGCCTGAGCTCACACTCAATGTATACGGGAATGTTTTTGTCGGCTACACTGCAATGACGGATGGCAATTATGAAGTTGTTTATGTCCGTTTAAAAGGAGAAACCTGGGGCCAGCATGAGATCATTTCAAGAACATGATAGGCTAGCTCCGTGTCTGCCACTCCTCTGGTCGATGTGAATGGCGTCGAAAATGCAGCGAGTCAAGCTGTCGGCGAGGAATAAACGCTTTTTGACCGCGCGGTAAAAACTCAACGGAACCCCCCCCAGAGAAGGGAGCTCACTCGTTTCCTGCGGAGTGGGGCGTTTCGATCTCAATGAGCTCCGGTCCGCCAGCATCCCCAGAATATTGGTTGTCATAATAGGAATCGTAGCCCACAAATACTCTGTAGTTTTCTGGAAGAGCACTCAGCCTGATCGATCGTTCGGCAAAACCCCTTCTTTTCGCATTGGTGGAGCCGACTCTGCCATCAAAAAGTGTCATGGTCTTCACTTCTTCTCCCTCGGCATCTGTGATCCTCACGAAAGGATTGAGGACGTAATCATCGCCTATGCGGAGCTCTCCCCCAAACACAGTGCTGGAAAGAGTCCAGACGGCAGAGTCTTTCGAAAGAGTGACCTTTTGGAAATAATCATCCCCTCGTGTGTTGGGAAAGGATGTGTATAGAAAAATGAAACTCAATTCCTTTCGCTTTGCCAGGGAACTTCCCTTTATCTTTTCCACAAGAAGATGCTCTTTGGTCAAAGGATACCGCAAGTCGAACTCGGATGTGCCAGACAACAAGTCATACTCATAACCGATGAAGATCTGATCCCCATCCGAGAGAGGAATATCCTCACCGTCACGGGCTGATGACGTCTTGAGACGGCCTACGCCTCCCTCATGGACGACCCACTTGATGACCTCCACTCCATTGGAATCGACAATCCTCA
>JAGLRY010000496.1 GCA_023135995.1 Candidatus Aminicenantota bacterium
GGTGATGCTCTGGGCGTACTGGGAAAAATTGCCGGGAAAAACGTAATTCGGATACGGGCTCAATCGATAAATTTTTATTGTGGGATTGTGTAGGTCGATCAAATATTCGTCCCATTTGGGACGGAACATCTTAATCAAAAGGGTCTGTTCCTCCAAAGACCTGTAAAAACTGGCTTGTTTGGGGAATTCCTCAGGGAATCTCGTGAATCTCGCATACATGATATCGCTGACGATCACATACTCGACGTTCCGCTGGGCCAGCCAATCTAAATGGATATTTCCCTGAGTGTGACGGCGGAGCAGGCTGTAATCATCTTGTGATAATGGCGGCCCATAACTTTCCAAAGCAAGAGTTGAACCCTTGGGGAGATTTCTGTTTATCCATTCTTTAGCTAGAGTTCGCGTATCTTTTTGAGTGAGGAGGTAGTCGAGCCTTGCGACCTTGACGACAGAGGGTATGAGGACAAGGGCGACTACAGCCCAATTCAGATATCGACTCTGTAGAATTCGTGCCGGGAATTGGGAATTTTCCTTCCTCAAAAGAGCTGAGATCTTAGTCATGAGTGCATCCAGAAAAAACGCAGCGATCAGGACCAAGAAAGGCGTTAACGGAAGCAGATACCTTGCAGCCATTGACTTCCAGCTCCCGACGAGCAAAAAGAGCACGAGAGGAAAAACGATCAAGATCAGATCTTTTCTCTTGCGGCGTACCAGACCCAAAAGAACTCCCCCATAAACCAAATATTGGGAGAATTTGCCGATATTTTCTGCCATCCCATACCGGAGATAGAACAGCCATGCGGGTTGAGCTGTGGACGAGCCATAGTGCCCGGCCTGCAACAAATGCTGTGACTGCCATTTAAAATCATTCCAGAATTTTGCAAAATCCAAAACAGAATAAGGGCAACCTGCCAGGAATCCCCCTAAATAAAACCCCACCGACAGCAAAAGTTTGTGGCTGAAGAAAATCTCCTTTATGGACCGTTTGTTATCCAAGACATAGAAAAGATGGGCAACGAACAAGGGCAGAAAGAGAAGCTGGCCGCCATACTTCGTGGCTGTCGCCAATCCCGCAAAGAGCCCGGCAAAAATGTAAAACTTGGTGTCCCCTTTTACATAAATGAACCATATACACAAAAACGAGAGCATCAGAAAAAAAACCATGGGGACATCGGGAACCATATAGTGAGAGATCTTGTTGTGAACAGGGGAGAACACCAAGAACAAGGAGGCCAGAACCCCGACTCTGGGATTATACATCCTCTTCCCCAAATAGAAGACAATGAGGATGGTTCCCACGCCCAACAGGACACTCAACAATCGCGCCAAGATCACGTGGGGCGTGGCGTTTTCTTCGAATGCCTCCATAAAATGCGCACCGGATGTGAATTTTCCCGTTATTTTCCCCCCGATATAATACACACCCCAGAGGCCCGCCACCGCATATGTGTGCAGTGATGGGACATGAAAAAAGTGAGGGTTCAGGTCTCCGGCAAAATAGGTGATAGAGATTTTGGCGAAGCGGGCTTCATCGACATGGTAGAGATTCGGCAGGCCAAAGGAGATCCCCGCTACGCGCGTCGCAATGGCTAAGACGATAATGAGGGCAAGGATGACCTTCGTGTGAGAGCCATCGTTAGGTCCTGTGGACATATTAGTACTTATAAATAAGACTCCACTCTCCGTCAAGTCATTTATCTGTCTGTCCTCCATAGATTTGCCTTAGATTCTTGGGGAGAGACATTTTGACAAAGAGTGGGCTCAATGGTATTATTCTGTGGATTTCAATGACCGTCACTGTGATTATCCCCACCAAAAACGAAGAGCGGAGTATAGAAAAAATCATAAATCGCTGCAAAAAGCATGCGGATGAGCTGCTCATCGTTGACGGACATTCGAAAGACAATACAAGAAAAATCGCGGAAGAATTGGGCGTGAGGGTCGTTCTCGACTATGGCAAGGGAAAAGGAGACGGCCTCCGGGTTGGGATTCAAGAAGCGAAGGGGGATATTATCGTATTCATAGACGCCGACGGATCCCATGATCCTGAAGATATCCCTAAACTGGTCAAACCCATACAAGACGGCAAAGCGGACTTGGTCGTAGGCTCCCGGGGGAAGGGCGGGAGCGATGAACTTCACGGGGATGTCGAAAAATTATTGCGGATGATCGGCAGCGATATCATTCTCATCGGTATCAACAAAAGATGGAAGGTTCACCTGACGGACAGCCAGAATGGATTCCGGGCCATCCGGACAGACGTCGCACGGCAACTGGACTTGAAAGAGAACATCACCACCATTGAACAGGAAATGACCATGAAATGTCTGAAAAAGGGCTTCCGGGTCGATGAGGTCCCTACCCACGAATACAAACGGGAATACGGAGATTCTGTCATAAAATTAAAAAAAGTCTGGTTCAGGTACATTTGGAGTTTCCTGAAAAACCTAATATAACATTGAACATCATCCTTCTCAATCCCCCCTATTACTGTAAGGTCGTGCGAGAGGGACGCTGTCAGCATGAGGCAGCCATTTGGGATTCTGTTTATCCCCCTCTTTCCCTCGCAACTATCGCATCTTATTTGAGAGACGAGCACAATACCAAGATCTTCGACGCCATCGCTGAGGAAACGGATGTATCCGCGCTCGTCAAGATAATCAAAAATTTTGGCACCGATCTGATTATTGCTTCGGTCTCCACACCCACGATCACGGAAGACCTTCAGGCTCTCGAACACATCAAGAGCTCGTCACAGGCAAAAATCGCCGTATTCGGAGTTCATGCCACATATTTTGCGAAGGCGCTCGTAGAGGAAAATTATATCGACTATGTCCTCCTGAATGACCCAGAACTCCCGTCTGTTCAGATCGCATCGGGGAGAATGGATAACCTGGAGGGCGTTGTCCACAAAGAAGACGGTAACATTGTGGTCAGACCGCCAAACCCTAAGAGGATATCTCAGTTCAAAATTCCTGCGTGGGATTTGGTCGACCTCAAAAAGTACAAAATCCCGATAAAGGGCAAAAGCTATGTGCTTGTGTCCACAGCACGGGGCTGTCCATACGATTGTTCATTCTGTGTTGTCCCCTATTATTATGGGAAAAAAATAAGATACCGGGAGGTCGATGAAGTCATCGAAGAGCTTAAGGCTGTTTCCAAGTATGTGGATGAAGTCTTTTTTCACACAGACCTCTTCACATTCAGGAAAGACTATGTCCTCGAATTGTGTGACCAAATCCGCAAAGAACAGATCAACATTCAGTGGATCTGCAACAGCCGCGTGGATACGTTCGACAAAGAAATGGCCGAAGCCATGAAAGCCGCAGGTTGCTGGATGGTCTCCTTCGGTGTTGAGAGTGGGAACCAAGACATACTGGACCTGTGCGGGAAGAAGATCACCCTCGAACAGTCACGGAGAGCCGTCCAGATTTGCCGTGAAGTAGGCCTTATTTCCATCGGCCATTTTGTGCTGGGATTTCCCGGAGAAACCCACGAAACTCTCAAGCAAACAATCCGGTTTTCCAGAGAAATCGACCCCGACTTTGCGGAGTTTTATATCGCCACACCCTTTCCGGGCAGCCGGCTCTTTGAAACTGTTCGTCAAGACATTTCATTGGCCTGGGAAAACATTCGATACGACCACGACCCCTACAACTATGGATTTGACTTAGAGAAAAGCCGGACACGTGCCTATTTCCGCTTTTATCTCAAGCCCAAAAAGATTTTGAGGTTCATCAGGTTGTTTGGGTTCAAAAAGATCTTTGCGATGAGTTCTTCAGCCATTCGATTTTTGACTTCTTTTATGCGCAATCCAGACTAACTCTGATGACTTCCCAGGCCGAGCAGAGGGAAGAGTCAGCAGTCACCTCTTTTCCTTATTGAGCCTGATGGAACCATTTGTAACCATCAACCCCTTCCCCGAAACAAACGCTTTTTGAACAGCTTTTTCTCCTCTCTTCAAATCAATCTCTATGGAAAGCAACGGATGAGATTCCAAAAAGAAGACATCCAGTCCACGGATATTGTTCGAGGCTCGTGAAACAAAGCGGACGTGATCCCCCGAGAATGCAACATCTAACGCAGTGGCCTTTCTTGGGAAAGGCTCGATTTTTGTGATCGCTACTTTCGGTTCTATGGGGTCAGCGAAACGAATCGTCCCAGAATCCACCGGTGACGGTTTGTTTCCCCACCGCAACCTCCACACCTCACTCGTTTTTTGCACGTAGACACCATCAAAGGCATTCAAAACTTTCTGTGAGGTTGTTTCATTTGTGAACAATCTGTTCAAGATTTTTTGGACATCCGGATTTTTGTTCTGTGTTTCCAGAGCTCTGAGATATTCCACAGCCGCCTTTTCTATCTGTCCCTTCCAGTAGTATGCATTCGCTCTTCTGACCTCGATGTTCACATTGTCTATGGATGAAAATATGTAGAAATTATGGATCTTTTTGTCGAGGAAATACTCGCCCGTTATGTGGTCCAAGACCTCCGGCATTTTGTCGTACCAAAATCCGTATTCCCATTTCCTGAGAACGATGATCTTAGGTTTGTTTGTCTTGATCTGCGCCAAAAACGTCTTCCGCCTTTGGGGAAAATAACCGGGGATTCTACCATTATCGAATTCTGTGGCGTTTTTTCGGTCCGATAAAAAATAGAGCGGGCTCTCGCCAAAGCACAGAATCCGGTCCTCCGGCGATGTGTGCGCCGAGATATGCTTCAAAATTTTGCTGTACGTCACCGCCTGACTGGCAGGGGGCAGTATTCTGGCCCGCTCTGCCCCCCTGATTTCTCTGTGGACACCGAACCTCAAAGAGATCCCCCCTCCGTCGTACTGGACCATGGCATGCCCGAAGAGGCTGTAGAAGACCAAAAAAACCTGGACCCCTAAGGCCATAACGAACACAACAAGGTAAACAGCAACTTTCGAAGAGAAAACGCTGTCCTTCTCCTTTCGAGTCTTCTTCATTTGAATAAAAACAAGAGCCATCAAATAAGCCCACAGAATATGGATCAAGGCTCCGCTCTGGGGAATCCTGAACTCATGAGTCCAATGCCATATATGGGTGAAGGAAAAGACCGCCAGCATCAAAACAGCCAAAAGAGAGAAGTCCAGAGTCCGATTTTCCGTACGTCTTTTCAAGAATCGCCCAAGGAGAATACATCCGATAACGATAAAGAGCAAAATGGCCAAATAGGAAAACGACAAGCCTAGATCTCTATTTTTGATATCGATGGGCCATTTTAAAAATAGAAGCGGAGATTTAAAACCATAGGACTCGATGTGCCCCAGTTGAATAGTCTGGAGGATCCCTTCGACAAGATCTTTTAGGCCATCCCTCATCCAGTAGAGAAGAACCATAGGGAGAACCGCACCCAAAACAGAAAGGCCAAAGGTCACCCATTTCTTCAGAATTTCTGCCATTCCCTCTTTTTCCGCTATGCTCAAAAAAAGAATCAAGAGTCCGACAGTGATGAAGCTGTAACCGGCATAATCCTCTCTGAAATAGACAGAGAATCCTACTGAAAGACCAAGAAAGACTAAACGGATCTGTTTTGGATCGCGGAGATACAGAAGGATCAAGAGGGCATTGACCAGCAGAACCACTCCCACAAAAGCTTTATTCCAAAATCCAGGAATGATCATCAGCAGGGCTGAAGGGATCAAGCTGAAGGGCAGAGGCATGATCTTTCGGGAAATATGAAAAGCCAGAATATTTTTCGTACAGTGCAAGGCCACAAAAAACAGACGCCCCACAGCCACGCTTTTGCTAAAAGCCAGAAACCACAGAGCCAGCACATAAAAGCGCCCCATGGTGTATTGATGAAAATCCTTTAAAGGCAATTCTCCTGAGAGTACGCGCAAAGCCCCATTGATAAGCAACCCCTCATCGACGTCGATCTTAAAATACTTGTAATAGGAGAGGTAGTAAATGATGCTGACCACACCGATGAGGATGCTGATCACCAAAGGAATGTGTTTGTTCTTTTTGGGCAATGTTCTCTCCTAAAATCTCACGAGTCCTCTTGTCGCTATATTGTAAGTATTGAGGTGTGGAATTTCAACCAACTCCATGGAAGGCAAACATTATAGAAAAAACATATCTTCCAATCAATTTTCACGTTTGCAGCAGAATAATCTCCTGTTACCCTAGATGATTTACCGAGAGGGGTGAATAAATCATCGTCAATTTCGCTCTAAAGGAGCTATAACTCTCCAGCAAGAAGTGTTTAGCTTATCTATATCATCAAATTTGACTACCAAAATTGCCGTTAGAAATAGAAGGAGGACATTTTCCTAAAGTTTTTATATTTTTTTCCACTCAAAAAGAGGTATCAATAAAGACTCTTAACTGAAGGTTTGTCTATTTTCTTGTTTGTGGTCGACTCTCCTCCTGAAGCGAGAATTTTAAACTGACAAATATTATTCTCTTGTCTCAACATTAACCAAACCCCAGATACCTTTCCCTAATTAGCAAAAATATCCAAAGCTTCTCTAAAGAAGCCACTAACTTCAAAATTACCTAGCTCCCGTGGCGAATCACCTGCCCACCACCCCCCAGTCACTATCGAATCGATACAATCGAGGGTCCCTACTGGCGCTTGACAATTTTTAGGGTGCCGGTATAATTGAACACTGAATTAAAGGAGTGACAATGAAACGAAATATGCTTTTTCTGATGATTTTGATTTCTTTTTCCGTACTGCTCGTTACGGTTGGCTGGAATTCTGGAATAACTGAATCAAAACCAAAGTTACATTGGATTAGTGCGAATCAGAACGAATGGAGTGAACCTGTCAATGTTTCTCGCTCTGGTGGTCCAAGTTATTTATCTAAAGTCGCGGCTGATGCAAGCGGTAAAGCCTATGTGATGTGGGTTCAAGAACCAAAACCAAAACGCATGTATTTCAATACAAACGAGAGTGGTGAGTGGGGAACTCCCGAGAATATCACAGGTCAATCGACTAGGATAAGAGAAGGGCCGTGGCCTGAACTCAACGTTGATATCGATGGGAATGCATGCGCTGTTTATACGGGACATACAGATGGGAATTACGAGATTGTCTATAGACGTCGTAAGGGCAAGTCTTGGAGTCCCCGTGAAAATGCCTCAAAAACACAAGCTGCAGGTTCTGTTTGTTCAACTCTATTAGTTGATAAAAGAACAAATGATTATTTCATTATATGGCAGGATGATATTGACCGTCCTCATGATGAAGCAACCTATTGGATAGGCTATGTGCGATACAAGAACAATGGGGAAGGTTCTTGGGTTGGAGCAGGAGCAATCAACTCCCCAGGTGCAAGAGCCTACTCATGGCATGCAGCTATGGATTTCAATGGCACGGCATATACAGTTTGGATGAATAGAGCTGGCGGAGGTCCAAGAATTGATTTTAGCGAAAATAGAGATCCAAAGATAAATTCGGGTTGGACAGCGCCTCTGAATATTTCTGATGGTCCTGGTGAGGAACCTCAAGTTGCGTGTGATGATTCAGGAAATGTATATGTGGTGTGGATGGCGAGAAGAAATGATAAGTATAACATTTTCTTTACACAGAGAATCAATGGAGATTGGCAAGCTGTAGAAAATCTGTCTGATTCAGGAAATCTCTCAGAACTTCCAACCATTGCCGTGAATGCAAGGACTGGAACTGTCCATGTTGCTTGGCAGGAACGAACTCCCGAGAGCTGGGAAGTCTTTTATAGAAAAAACGAGGGAGGAGAATGGCGGCCTGTAGAAAATCTCTCGAATAATCCTTCTACATCTTCACAACCTAACTTATTCGTGGATGATATCGGCGGGATTCATTTGTCTTATACTGACAATAAATCAGGCGGGTGGAATATCTTTTACCAAAATATTCCCGGAGCATATGAAGTCTATCCTCCTGTGCATCCCCAACTCTCGACTACATTAGACTCATTCGATAATCCTAACCCTACGAAGACAAATTACCTCACTTGGGCAGACAATCCAAATAACGAGGGTATAGAAATCAAACAATATAACATTTATCGAAAGAGATCAGATCAACCTAATACTTCATTCGAGATTTTGACTTCTGTCAGTGGGGATACTTATCAATTTGATGATAGAAATCTCCCTACCAATGAAAAATACAACTATTACCTGACGTCAGTATCCCCATGGGATAAAGAAAGCGAAAAGAGGTCACCAATAGTTGATGAACAGGCCCTATTTCCTGTGTTTAGTATTTCCGTGAAGAGCGCAGAGAACAGTTTCTTATTTTACAAAGAGAAAATCAATACGCTGTTTTGGAGCCATAA
>JAGLRY010000497.1 GCA_023135995.1 Candidatus Aminicenantota bacterium
TAAGGGTCATTTTTATGTAGGGTCCGTTCCCTGAACGGACCGTTTGGGAAACGGTCCCTACATTTTTGTGGATCACCTTCACGATATAGGGTCAGCTCCCCGAGCTGACCGATTCAATGGCGCTCAATCCGATGTAGGGTCTATTCCCCGAATGGACCGATCAATTTTGGGTCCGTTCCCCGAGATGACCGGTTGGGAAATGATTGAGCGACGATTGAAGATTCAGTCAAGAATATCCGGGATATGAGCGATCGCCTCTTTAGGGTCCACCAATAGAGCGACCACTAGGTTTGCTTGATGAAAAGCGGCAATCCCCACTCTAGGCGCCATCAGGCCCTGCCCGGGTCCGGCTGATTTCTCCAGATCTCCAACAATAAAGACCCTATCACCTATTCTCCATGTTTGGATGCTGTTGCTATCACCATAGCCCGCTAATCCTGAAGCACCCACAACGTATGCCTCGGGAAGAGATTCCCCAGCGACCTCCAAGATCATAGCTTTATCCTCAGCACGGTCAAAACACTCTACAACAACATCCACAGTTTCGAAGATCTCAGGTATATTGTCACTGTTCAGCTCTATTCTGTGAGAGATGACACTCACATATGGATTGATATCCCCCAAAATATCTGACATGGCCGCTGTTTTTGCCATCCCGATATGGCTGATGGAATAAAACTGACGGTTCAGGTTGCTCGGCTCCACCACATCATAATCCACTAAAACCAGTTTGCCCACACCCATCCTGGTCAGCGCGACGGAAACAGCCGAGCCCAGTCCTCCCAACCCTGCAACACCGACAGTGGCCTCTTTCATGCATTGATGGACCCCTGGAGTGTGACGGGCAACGAGCAGAGCTTCCATCTCATCGGCTTTGGGTTGCTCTCCCCTCTGGATGAGCGCCACCTCATCCCCTTCCTTCAACACATAATTCCCTCTGCTGGGATATCCATTGACGATCAACACATCCGCACCCGGCTTTTCTCGATCGCGAAGCTGACCCACAGTCATATCCTCAGGGACTAAAAAGCTGTGTTCATTGAGTAATATTTTTATCGTCATCGCCGCTATCCTATCGGGATCATTTCGATCAAAAGAATCTCCAGAAGCTCCGCTCCCCTTCCTTAAGATCTTAAGAAAACTGGCGGAGAGGGTGGGATTCGAACCCACGATCCTGAATTCACAGGATAGCGGTTTTCGAGACCGCCGCCTTCAACCACTCGGCCACCTCTCCTACCTTTTTGTTACAAAGAAGTCTTTTAGAATCTTACCGCATTCCTCAGATAGAATTCCACCCTCAATTTTGACAAGATGATTCATCCGATCAAAAGGAAACGTCATGATGGACTCAACGGCCCCCGATTTTGGGTCCAGAGCTCCGAATATCAACCGCCGGACCCTTGCCTGGCAAATGGCTCCCAAACACATGGCGCAAGGTTCCAGGCTCACATACATGTCACAACCAGGAATCCTGTAGTTATTTATTATACTGCATGCCTCTCTTATCGCCAAAATTTCAGCATGTGCTGTAGGGTCATTCAAAGATAAGGCTCCATTGTGGGCCCGACTCAGTATTTTATTATCCAAAACAACAACAGCGCCCACTGGCACTTCATTATTCTCAGCCGCTCTTTTTGCCTCTAAAAGAGCCTCTCTCATAAAGGATTCATCTGTCGCGACTTCGCTCATCAGAATCAGATTTTACTGCTCTTGCTTCAACTTTACAACTCCGCTTATAAATCCTTCGACAGCTGAGGAAGCATTTCCAAATCCGGGATGTCAGGAATCACATTGCGGTTTTAGGTGTTCCAATTATGTGGTGGAGAAAACCGTGAGAAGGGCTGGA
>JAGLRY010000498.1 GCA_023135995.1 Candidatus Aminicenantota bacterium
GATATCCTCTACGAAGACCCCTATCCCAACCTCTTCTCCTTTAACAGCCCTCAGGGGGCATGCCCCTCATGCCATGGTTTCGGGGACCTTGCCACTTTTGATGAGGACAAAATCATTCCTGATAAAACAAAATCTCTCGCAGAAGGAGCCGTCGAGCCGTGGACAAAACCTGTATCCCGAAGGCGCATGCGGCGGTTTCTGGAGGAGGCACAACTCAGGGGGATCCCTGTAGATGTTCCCTATGAAGACTTGACGGACGAGTGGAAAAAATTCGTCTTTGAAGGCGATGGCCGGTACAAAGGTGTCTTGGGCTTTTTCGAAAGGCTCCAGAAGAAAAAATACAAGATCCAGGTGCGCGTTCTTCTGGCTCGCTACAGAAAATACATCCCCTGCCCGGACTGTCAGCAAATGCGGCTGAATCCCCAGGCGCTGAGCGTCAAAATCAACGGCCGCTCCATCGGTGAGGTCACGCGGAAAACAGTCCGGCAGGCGCAGGACTTCTTTAACTCATTGTTTTTGACCCCTTTCCAGAAACAGGTGGCCGAAAAACTTCTCGCCGAGATCCAGGGGAGATTAAAATTTCTTTTGGAAGTGGGGCTGGATTACATCGCCCTCGACCGCATGACGTTCACCCTCAGCGGAGGGGAAGCCCAGAGGATCAACCTTTCAGCCGCTCTGAGCACATCTCTTGTCGGCACGCTCTTTGTGCTGGACGAGCCGAGTATCGGGCTCCACGCCCGAGACAACCTCCGTCTGATCGAGATCCTGAAATCTTTGAAAGAGATGGGGAACACAGTGATGGTCGTGGAACACGATCCCGAGATCATCAAATCCGCAGAATACATCATCGATCTCGGTCCCGGAGCCGGAGAGAACGGTGGGGAAGTGATATTTTCAGGCCCCATGTCCCGTTTTTTTAGATCTTCCCAGTCCCTCACAGCCAGGTACATGAGACACGAAGAACAGATTAAAGTCCCCGGAAAACGGCGAAAGGTGAAGAGATTCATCACCATCACCGATGCCCACAAACACAACCTCAAACATCTGGATGTGAAGATCCCGTTACACGCTTTTACATGTGTGACCGGTGTTTCCGGTTCTGGTAAAAGCACGCTGCTCTATGACGTCCTATACAAAGGTTGGAACGGGGAATCCACGGAGGGGTTCAAGGACATCCAGGACAAGAGGATTGTGGACAGGATCATCATGGTCAACCAATCTCCGCTGAGCACTTCGCCCCGGTCCATTCCCGCAACTTACACCAAAGCCATGGACGAGATCCGGCTGCTGTTCTCTCAGACAAGAGAAGCAAAAACCATGCGCTACAAACCAGGATTTTTCTCCTTCAACACCGATGGGGGCCGGTGTGACGAATGCAAAGGCGTGGGACATCAAGTCGTGGAGATGCAATTTCTTTCCGATATCGTCCTGACATGCGAAGCCTGTAAGGGAAAGCGCTTTAAGAGCGAGATCCTAGATGTAAAATACAGGGGGAAGAACATCGACGACATCCTCCAGATGAGCGTATCCGAAGCGATCGCCTTTTTTTCGGATCACACAAAGCTCCGGAAAAAATTGCTGCCGCTCATCGAAGTGGGATTAGGGTACTTGCGGCTGGGCCAGCCCACAACCACGCTCTCCGGAGGTGAGCTCCAGAGGATCAAACTGGCCTATAATCTTGTTCATCAGAAGAACAAGAACATCCTATATCTCTTTGACGAGCCGACGATAGGACTCCATCCCTATGACGTGGCTGTCCTCTTGAGAGCCTTTCAAAAGCTCGTCGAGGAGGGAAATACGGTGGTGGTCATCGAACACAATCTCGATATGATCAAATGTGCAGACCACATCATCGACCTGGGTCCTGAGGGGGGTGATCAAGGCGGGGAGATTGTTGTTCAAGGTCCTCCTGAAATCGCCATCCGATCCAAAAAATCCCATACCGCTCGCTACCTTAAAGAATACCTCGGCGTAAAAAAATGAGCCACCCTGCTTGATCAGCAGAGCGACTCTTACAGAATTTGTTCCAGATTTTAGAATTAAAAGAAACTGTGGTTGAAAGACACACCAATATTGATCGCCAGCCACTGATGTTTCGATGACTCTCCTACGAGTTTCTCTCCGGCGCTAAACGCATAGTGGTAGATCGCGCTTACAGCAAGCCCGGCATTGTATCCGAGAGGAAGATTCACTCCGATCTCGGGGGCTAATCCCCAATGCCATTTGCTGCTTTTGATCGCCCAGATGTTGATATCCAGGCGTTCTTCAATGATCATACCACCCCCGTTCAATCCGAGAAAGAACTGGGTTCCGCCGGACCTTCCGGCATAGAAATGTACGTTAGCCATGATCGGAAAGGTATTGATGTAGCGCCACTGTTTGCCAGTGACGGCTCCTTTAAACTCTTCACGGTCAACCTCAATAGTCTCGCTCGTCTCACCATTGAAGACCTGCCAGCCCGCATACAAACCGAACGAAAGGCTAGGCTGGGGAAAATACCTATACTGGAAGGCGACGCCGCGAAAGCTTTCGTTATCCTGTGAGAAATCTTTGGTGTTCCCAGAGGGAAAGGAAATGTTCCAACTCAGGATACTCAGACCCTCCTGGGCACTTGCTGGAGTCATGAGAATGAGTGCCAATGCAGCGACAGCAACCATCTTTGTTAACATTTTTATTGTTCTTTTCATTTTGTGTTCCATCCTTTCTTCATAGAGGTAGGCTCCATCATCTCGGTCCTAGGTAAGGAGACTGCCTGAAGCACTGGTCGATAGCCCGGGTGATTCGCTCGGCTGAAGCCCCCTGGCTTCCCAGTAAACCTGTTGCAACTCCGGCCCATCGTGCCGGAATTTGTTCAACGTCTGGGTCGAGATCATCACCGTCGATGAACTCCACGAACAATGTGCCTGTCGAAAAACTTCCAACAACGGGCCATGGATACCACATTCCCCCTCCGGGGTACCCTCCCCACCAGCCCCAGCCAGGCCAACCACCCCAACCAGGAGTCCAACCGACCCATGTCGTCGTGGTTCTGGAAACGCTCACAACCACAACGGCATCTGCTCCGTTCTGCGCGGGATTGTGTTCCCGAACATAACCCACTTGAGCCATATTGCGGGCCACCTCAGCCAAAATGTGATCTTCAAGGCTGATGTCCACATCATCAGACCCTTCGCGCAAGAACACCTCGTTCGGCATAGCATACGTCCGCACGCTTCCAAAATTGTACTGATCATCATAGCGCGTCAATGCAACATCAGTTTCCGCATTGGTTTCCGGTCCGCCTGGATAACACGACCACATCACAACCAGGATTGCAACTCCCAGCACCCAAAAAAACTTGAATTTTCTACTTTGTTTCATCATTTTTTTGTGTTACCTCTCTTTCATTAAGTGGTTAATATGTTAATAAAGATAAAATTATAGGGCTGCGCAAATATTTTGTCTATTGTACTTTAGTGCAATATAACAAAAAGCCAGCATACGGATTATCTTCTTTCCGTTCCAACCAAATTTTAGAATTCGTACCCCCTTTCGCCGATTTCGTGCCAAGACAGGGACTTCTGTCAAATCGATCTAACTTGTTTAAAATAAACAAAATGCCCTTAGATTAGGAATTTACGATCGACCTTTATACTGAAATCATTCGAGGACATTCGTTCATCTTGTAAACATATTTTACACGCTCATCTGTCCACCAAAACCAATCGCAGGTCCATGACATTGGTGAATGTTGGGCCTGTTTTGAGCAGGTCGCCCAGAGGGTGGAAGAAAGAGTAGGAATCGTTGTTGCGCAAGTATTCTTGGGCATCCAATCCCTGACTCGCTGCTCTGCTGACCGTTGTGCCATCGGCGAGTGCGCCAGCCGCATCGGTGGGACCATCAGTGCCGTCTGTACCCCCGC
>JAGLRY010000499.1 GCA_023135995.1 Candidatus Aminicenantota bacterium
GCGAACCGATCTCACAGCATCGGCTTCGTTGTAACTCATTCGTAGTAGTTCACTACAACTTCATGAGCCACTTCCTCGCCCCACCTTAATGTTAGGGTGGGGCGGGTTGGCCTCGGTCCGTGAATAATCCAGGATAACACGTTTGCAGTTTTTTAAATTCTATTCTATGATAATGTCCTCTGGAATCTCCTTGTTATATATTGAAATATCTGGATGAATCACGAGTTGAGGTGCAGCAGATGCAAGGAAGTGGCCCATGAAGGAATGACTGTTATCGCTTTAGTTGTAATAAATATCGACATTTTTTATAACCTGGATTATTCAGGATAAATAATTCCGGTCAATATAGAGATATGAGTCGAAGATTATCGTTTATATTCTGCATGAGCTCTCTTTTGTTTTTTGGAGGGATTCTCTTATCCGCACAAGAGGATGAAAGCCCGCTATTCGAAGTCACAACATTCCAATTGGAAAATGGTCTTCAAGTCATACTCTCTGAGGATTATTCCCTGCCGCTCGTTTCTGTTGTACTGGCATACAATGTGGGGTCGATCAATGAGCCGCCAAAAAAAACAGGCCTGGCATACATGCTCGAAAATCTGATGTTTCAAGGGTCAAGAAACATAGGCTCCATGCAACACATCCACTTTATTTCGAAAATAGGTGGAATTTTAAATGCCGTAACCACTGAAGACAGAACGATCTTTTACCAGACTGTCCCTGCCAGCCAACTCGCGCTTGTTTTGTGGCTTGAATCTGACCGGATGATATCACTGGATATTCATCCATCCAAAGTGAAAAGAACCAGGGACTCTTTGATCGAAGAGATCAAACATAGAAAATTGGACGACCCTTATTTTGAAAGTTCTGTACTTTTCGATCAACTGCTCTATCCGAACAAAGCATACAGTCATCCCGTCATAGGCAGTGAAACCGACCTGCGGGAAATGACTACAGAAAACGTCCAAGACTTTTATACAAAGTATTATATACCGAACAATGCCGTTCTCTGTATTATAGGGAATTTTGAGAAGAGAAAAGCCATACAACTCGTGAGAAAATACTTCACCACGATTCGCCCTGGCAAGCCTGTCCCCTTCTTCCCAGCAGAAGAACATCTTAGATCCGAAGAGATCGTTCGGAATGTAGAAAACTATCTGGCTCCCTCTCCCGGATTTCGCCTCGGATACAGGATATCTTCTCCCGATTCACCCGACAACTACACTCTTACCATTATCGAGTACATCTTGCTCCATGGAAAAAGCTCTCGGCTCCAAAAACGAATGATCTATGAAGACCGTTTCGCCTCTCATTTAAGCGGAGGAATAGAGCTAAAAAAAAACCTTGCAACGTTCAAATTTTTTGTCAAGAACAACACTGAGACATTGAGGGGCCGAAGCCAAAAATCCATCTTCGATGAGATCGATAAGTTAAAGTCTGCTTTTATTTCGGAAAATGAACTCAATAAAGCTAAAAATATGTTCAAAAGAGATTATCTGGATCAATTCACTATTCTGGCGGATAAAGGTATTTTCTTGGTTAAATTCCATCTCTCACGAAAAAAAAATAGCAACTCCTTGGAGGAGTTGAAAAAATATCTTGCTGTAACTCCTTCAGATATAATCGGGATCGTAAATAGATATTTCACTGAAGAGAGGGTCGTTCTGAACATTAAAATAAAATGAGTGTTGCTGTGAGGTCACGAGGTTATCCATTTTCTCTTTTGTTTTCTCTCCTGATATTGCTGTGCATTCTGAACACATCGCTTTTTTCACAAGAAAGATTCCGCCGAAATCCTCCTTTCCCAGATCCTCTTCCAGAACTCACCCTGCCCAAAATAGAATCAGCATCTCTTTCAAATGGACTTGAAGTATCCATAATCCGACGTCAAGATCTACCCGTGATTTCCATACATCTGATCGTTTATGCCGGAGAAAGTTTTTCACCCGATGCCCTGCCAGGATTAGCCACGTTCACTGCAAATATGGTGAATAAAGGGGCCGTCGGGCTTTCATCATCACGCATCACAGAGACGATCGAAACAATCGGGGGCGAATTCTCGTCTGAAACACACCCCGATTATTCTGTCATTTCCTTCACCTTTTTAGAGGATTATCTCGACACTGCGCTAGAAACCCTTGGCAAAATGATCCTCCAGCCGACGTTCCCGCGGATCGAAGTGCGTAATGTCGTCAGAACGATGCACTATGATCTACTTGGAAGAAAATCCTCACCGGCCTTTGTCGGACGAAGGACTCTCCTCCGGATACTTTTTGAAGAACACCCTTACAGAAATATTGCCTTCAACGAAACAGTTACCAGAAATTTAAATCGAGATGAACTCTTGTCTTTTTTTGAGAAATACTACAGACCGAACAATGCAAAGTTGATCCTGATCGGCAATCTTACTCTCAGGACGGCTGTAAGGAAAGTCAGCCGATATTTGAATACATGGGAAAATAAAGATATCGAAACCGAAGATATCTCTCCTCCGCGACCCAATGAAACACTCAAGCTCTGTATCGTGGATCTCCCTGAAGAGGAAGACGCCACGATCACAATCGGGAATACGATTCTTCTTAGAGATTATGATGACTATTTCCCCACTACAGTTCTCAATCAAGTCCTTGGTGGTTCTCCCCACAGCCGTCTGTTCATGAACCTGAGAGAATCTAAAGGTTATGCGTACTTTGCTTTTAGTACCGTTGAATTTTTTAAAGCCTGTGGTATCCTGACCATTCAAGAACGAGTCAGGTCTAATGTAATTTTCGAGTCCATCGCTGAGAGCCTGAGTGAGATCAGGAGAATTTCCTCCCGGGTCGTACCGAATTATGATCTGGAACAGGCCAAATCGTACCTGATAGGAAATTTCCCGCTTCGGATCGAGGATCTTGAGTATTATTCCTCCAGGTTGGCTGCGATTCAAGCCTTTGAATTAGGGGAGGCTCATTGGAATTCATACTATAAAAGCATGATGCTCATTAGCCCGGAAAATGTCTATGAAATCGCTCGTCAATCCTCGCTCCAATCTCCAGTTGTGGTCGTCGTGGGGAATATCCAAGAGCTGAGTCCCTATTTACAGGAATTCGACCTGGAAGTCTATGATACAAATGGAGAATTTCAATACACCATCAAAAAAGGAGAGACTGAATGAAGCTTGTTGAGTGTGTTCCTAATTTCAGCGAAGGACGAGACCTTGCAAAGATCAGCGCGATTACAAAAGAGATTGAGGCAACCCCTAAAATCAGTCTCCTCGATGTGGATCCTGGGGATTCCACGAATCGAACCGTAGTGACATTCATAGGAACACCCGAGGCTGTCAAAGAAGCGGCTTTCAAGGCTATAAAAAAAGCAGCCGAGGTTATAGACATGAGTAAACATTCAGGAGCTCATAGCAGGATCGGAGCAACAGATGTATGCCCCTTTGTTCCCGTGACAGGAGTTACTATGGAAGATTGTGTACAACTGGCTCGGGAATTGGGAGAAAGAGTAGGACGAGAGTTGGGGATTCCAGTCTATCTGTATGAAGAGGCCGCCCAAAAGCAGGATCGAATAAATTTGGCGACCATCAGAGTTGGTCAATATGAAGGGCTGGAAGAAAAATTGAAAGATCCAGAATGGGCACCGGATTATGGAGAGCCTGTGTTCAACGCTAAAGCAGGAGCCATTGTCATCGGTGCAAGAGAATTTCTTATTGCATACAACATCAACCTTAACACAACAGACCACACGCTAGCCCGTCATGTTGCATTCAACCTGAGAGAGAGAGGCCGTGCCAAAAGAGATGAAGATGGAAAGATCGTCAGGGATAAAAACGGCAAGGCCATAAAGATTCCGGGTAAATTCAAGGAGGTCAAGGCTGTTGGATGGCATGTCGAAGATTACGGGATCGCTCAAATATCCATAAATTTTACGAATTACAAGATCTCTCCTCCTCATCTTGTGTTTGATGAGGCGATCAAAGAAGCTGAACAGATCGGGCTCCGTGTGACGGGTAGCGAACTTGTGGGCTTGATCCCCAAAGAGGCTATGCTCATGGCTGGACGATATTATCTGGACAAGCAGGGAAAGAGCCCTGGAGTGCCTGAGGAAGAGCTCATCAGGATAGCTGTTCTCTCATTGGGGCTGAACGATGTGGCACCATTCGATCAAAAAAAGAAAATTATAGAATATCAATTTACAGAAGTAGAAAACTCTCTTTTGGACCTGAATCTCCGTGGGTTTGCGAACGAGCTCTCTATGGATTCTCCAGCTCCAGGAGGCGGGAGCACTGCAGCTCTCTGTGGTGCATTATCCTCTGCACTTTCAGCTATGGTTTCCAACCTCACGGTTGGGAAAAAAGAGTACGAAGATATACAGAGCAAAATCAAGGATCTTGCCACCCATGGTCAGGCGTTAAAAGATCAACTTCTACATGACGTGGATGCGGACACTGCAGCTTTCAACAACGTGATAGCCGCCATGCGAATGACAAAGAAAACAGACGAGCAAAAGGAAGCCAGAGCGGCTGCAATCGAAGAAACATCCAAGGAGGCGACTTTGGTTCCCTTTGGAGTCTTAGAAAAGTGTGTGGAGGCTTTAAAGCTTGCCAAAGAAGTCGTGCTGCATGGGAATAAAAATTCGCTCAGCGATGCCGGTGTCGCGGGTCTCACAGCGCAGGCGGGAGCTGAGGGTGCTTTTTACAATGTCAGGATAAACCTTCCTGATATTCAGGATGAAAAATTCAAGAAAGACATAAGCCATCGGGCCAATTCCTCAAAAGAAGAAGCTGTTAAGCTTGGAAACGAGATCAAAGATCTTGTTTTAAAGGAGCTCGGCTAAACATAACATCATGAAAGAATGGTCCATAGCTGCATCCTTTACGCCTCGCCGCCACCTTTATGTTAGG
>JAGLRY010000005.1 GCA_023135995.1 Candidatus Aminicenantota bacterium
GCCACTTCCTTGCCTTTGCAGCAACTTCGACTCGTGAATAGTCCAGGCTAATTGTGTGTTGGAGAAAACCGTGAGAAGGGCTGAACGGGCATGGTTCCTTTTTATGTAGGGTCCGTTCCCCGAACGGACCGTTTGGGAAGGAAACCGGGAAGGAGAGTAAACGATCAAGGTTTTTCGTCGGTGTCTTCTTGAAAATCAGGAAACATGGACATTATTTTCTCTTTGCCCAAGTAAAAACCGAGAAAGAACGCTGAAGAAGTGACGATAACCGTGAAGATCGATTTCAGAATATATCTCATAGCAACTACCCATTCATTTTTTAACGGAATCTCGAAGAAAAGTCAAATTAAAAATGGCTGAAACGCGGGCAATCCCTCGTCAATTATGGGATTTCTTGATATAATAAATGTCTCAATCCGTTTCAAGCCTGGATTATTCACGAGTCGAGGTTGCCGTAGAGGTAAGGGATATGAAACATAAAATTCTATCCATCATCCTAATAGGAGTCCTGGTCTCCTTGCCCAGTTGGGCACAGGGCATTCGTAAGTCCGTGTGTGCGGGGAGCTGGTATGACAACAAGCCAGACGCCCTTTCCCGTCAGCTGGACAGGTATCTTCTTCAGGCAAAGATCCATGCCCCGACAGAAGGCATCATCGGACTTGTGGCTCCTCATGCCGGGTACGTCTATTCAGGGCATATCGCCGCCCATGCCTATCGCCTCGTTCACGGAAAAAACTATGATACGGTGATCATCATCGGCACCGCGCACCGATATGGGTTTAGAGGGTGTTCGATCTATCCCAAAGGCGGTTATGAAACTCCGTTTGGCGTGGCTGAAATCGACGAAGCTCTCGCATCCGCCCTATCCAAAGCTTCAGGTTTCAAGTACATCCCACAAGCTCACACGCAGGAGCATTCTGTGGAAATGCAGGTTCCGTTTGTGCAAAAAGTCCTACCTGAAGCCAAGATCGTTCCCATCGTCATGGGAGCCCCTTCGAAAAAAACGATCACTTCGCTCGTGACGGCGTTCTCTAAAACTCTCCGCGGTAAAAAGGTGTTGATCGTCGCCTCTACGGACCTTTCGCACTTTTTCTCAAAGGAAAAAGCCAACGCTGTGGACGCAGAAACCTGTGCTCTCATCGAATCCATGGACACAGACACCATCATAAAAAAAATGGGGCGGAGAGAAAACATCATGTGCGGCGGAGGGCCCGTAGCAGCGGTCCTTCTGTATGCAAAGAAGATCGGGAATCCCAAGGTGGAGACCTTGAAATATGCGGATTCATCCCAAGTTGGAGGAGATGAGTCTAGTGTTGTGGGATACATGGCTGCCGTCGTTTATGCAGGGATCGGCTCCACTCATTCATTCTCTCTGAGCCCCGAAGAACAAACGAGCTTACTAAAGATCGCCCGGGAAACGCTCGAAAGATATGTCCGCAACAATGAGATCTTTCAACCGGAAACAGACAATCCCAAGTTCTTGAGTGAGAAAGGCGCCTTTGTCACGCTGAAGAAAAACGGAGAGCTTAGAGGGTGCATCGGGTTCATCGAGCCGGTTTTGCCGTTGCACCAGACTCTTGTCCAGGCCACGATCTATGCCGCCTCCAAAGACGCCCGCTTTCCTCCGGTCACCCCCTCCGAGCTGAAGGATATCGACCTCGAGATCTCTGTCCTCACTCCTCTTAAAAAGATCGAAAATCCCGGAGAAGTCGAAGTGGGAAAACACGGGCTCCTCATCGCAAAGGGAAACCGGAGAGGTCTTTTGCTTCCTCAGGTCCCCGTAGAAAATCGATGGTCTCGACAGACCTTTCTCCAACGGACCTGTCAAAAAGCCGGACTGCCAAAGGACGCCTGGAAATCCGGGGCCGACATCTACACCTTCGAAGCTATCGTCTTTCATTAGCGCTTTCTCATGCCTTAAACCATTTGATATCGAAGGAAACTCTGGTATAATATGGCACTTCTAAGCGAGACAATAAAATGCCGTTATACGAATATAAGTGTTCAAAGTGTTGCATTGTTTTCGAGGTCATCCAAAAAGTCGCGGAGCCTCCTCTAAAGAAGTGCATCCAGTGCGGCGGGGCCGTCACAAAAACCATATCGGCCCCGGCCATCCAATTCAAAGGCAGTGGCTGGTATGTCACGGATTACGCAAAGAAAACACTCGCCGAGAAAGAACAAAAACCCCCAGCCAAAGAGAAAAAAGAGACAAAAAAACCTGAAGCCCCCCCTCCCAAAAAGACAGAAAAACAGCCCTCTTCCTCAACAAAATAATCTCAGCATACGCAAGGCGTTGGGGTTGAGTCCCGACTCTGTTCAGAGCTTCTTAAATCCGTGATGAATGACGTCCGAGTGTCCCAATTGGTGATTTCGAAAACGAACAACGAGACATCAGTAGAATTCTCTCCATTTTTTATGTAGGGACCGTTTCCCAAACGGTCCGTTCGGGGAACGGACCCTACAAAAAAAGGAACCATGCCCGTCCAGCCCTTCACACTGTTTTCTCCATCACACAATTGGAACACTTAATAACGCTATATGAATTCATACCATCACACTTTTAGGGATGGACCAGCGGGTCTTTGACAAGACCAGGTTAAGTGAATACAATTGACGGGATGAAAATCGTAGTTCGTGCGCCAAACTGGATCGGAGACGCCATCCTCTCGCTGCCTGCTTTGACCTCTTTGCGAACAAACTTCCCCGATGCGGAGATATGGGTCACAGCTTCCGAATGGACGAAAGGAATTTTCGCTCCTCTGGATTGGGTACAGGGGATCATCTCTCTCTCGAATAAAAACAGCTACAAGACCATACGAATGGATGCGCAAAAATTGAAGGAACATGCCTTTGATATCGGCATCTTGTTCACGAACTCCTTCGGTTCGGCTCTCCTCTTTTCCCTGGCGAAGATCCCTCAAAGATGGGGATATGCAAGAGATGGACGCCATTTCTTGCTGACCAAACGTGTGCGGACACACCCCCTGGAAAAACCCCGGCACCACGTCCAGTATTACCTCACCCTCCTCTCGAAGCTGGGATTGGAGACGGCTCCGGCAGAGCTGGATTTCCCGCTGACCGATGAAGACGAACGTCAGGCAAAAGATTTCCTCTCCTCACTCTCCGTGGACACGAATAATCCAATCATCATTTTAAGCCCTGGGGCCTCTTACGGTCCTGCCAAGCGTTGGCCAGAGTCTTTTTTCTCTCGCCTTGCGATACTGCTGCAGACACATAAAAACGCGGAGCTCCTCCTCATCGGTTCAGAAACGGACAAAGAGATCGCTGCGTCCATCGCCGCCTCCATGTCCAGAAAGCCCATTGACCTGACAGGACAGACAACCCTCCCACAACTGGCTGGATCGATCAGCCAATCCGACCTTTTCATCACCAATGACTCAGGCCCCATGCATTTGGCGAATGCCCTGAAGGTCCCTGTTGTCGCCATTTTTGGGCCCACA
>JAGLRY010000050.1 GCA_023135995.1 Candidatus Aminicenantota bacterium
GAACGGACCGCACGTGGACAGTTTGGGAAACGGTTCCTACAAAAAAATGTTTTTGGGTCTGGTAGTCCATAAATAAAAGAAATCGAGCCAGGAGGCCCCGCAGCCTGAACGGATGCCAAAGGATCATATTGTTTTGTCATTGCTCTTTATACTCACCAAAGGGATTGGAAGACATTTTTCTTTGTGTCTGGATTATAATGACCACAATAAGAATCTGTCAAATAACTCGTTGTATTGCTATAAAAAATCCAAAAAATTCCAATTCCTTGCTTCCTCCATTTTTCTGATATAATACTTACAGTTTACTTTTGACTTTTGCACACACGATGTGTCATCCCTGTAAAGGTTGTAGAGAGTAGCGCTCGATCTTTTTAGCCTGGATTATTCACGAGTCGAGGTTAGTTTAGTGGTTAGGTTGGGTCGGCGCAAGGTGCAAAGGATGCAGTTTGGCTGGTTAGATCGAATCATAATATATACAATGAGCGAAAAAGCCTACGAAAAAGCCGGAAACGTAAAGATCTTTGGAAAAGGACATCTCGGGGGAAAAGGGGCCGGTTTGGTAAAAATCAACAAGATCTCTATTCCCCACGCCCATAGACTGAGAGCCCAAATTCTCACAACCACCTATTTTGACAACTTCGTCGACAGTGGTAAGAAGCTCAATGAAGAGAAATTTAGTCCTCTCGCCTCAATTTTAGAGGAGTTGGGGGATATCCCCATCAGTGTCCGGTCGTCTGCAACAGATGAGGGATGGGTATCTCCAAAGGGCGCAGGACCGGTTCATGCTGGCGAGAATACCTCCTTCATGCTGCCCAACAATCACCCTGAATTCCCCACACGCTTACACCAACTGAAACAGGCCATTTATTTTATCTATAAAGATTTTATCGGCAAACAGCCCTCAGGAAGCAAAGAAAAGATGGCCATAGTGATCAATCCCATTCCAGGAATCTTTGACAACACCCTGGCAGGCCCGTGTTACTATCCATTCATTTCAGGCGTGGCCAATTCATATTTCCCATATGCTTTAAAAAACCAGGATCCCAACGAGGGATTTGCCCGTATCGCTTTCGGACACGGATACGCAACCGTCCTGGACGATTTTCCTGTTATCTCAATGGTCACGATCAAAAATCCGATTCCTCTGAAATATCTTAGCGCCGACCGAGGACAACAGTACTTTTATGCCCTGGACATGACAAAAAATAAAGGGCTTGAGGGTTATGAACTGGAGACCATGAAAACACTCCACGTCAGGTTTGCCAACACCCAGAGGATCAAACTCCTTGGCGTTCAGAACAATTTGATCACAATAGAGGAACTGATCCAAAACAACCATTTCGGTTTTAAAACCAGTTTGAGAGAAATAGTGGAGACCATCGCAGAAAAGGTCACCGCGCATTTTCAGATAGAATTCGTGTTCAACATTGATAGCCATGGAAGGGATGAAGAAGTCGGCCGGTTCCACGTCGTTCAATTGACTCAATTGCCGGCGTTACCCTTAGAGAAAATACAAATTCCAGAACACACCAGTCACACTTATCTCTCTATACGCAACCTTCAAGGACATGGCATCAAAACAGGCATCAAACATGCACTCGTGGTATCGCCGTTCGTTTATAGGAAAAGCTTACATGATGACGCAGTCAATAAAATATCAGATTTCAACACAAAAATGCGCAAACAAAACAAAAGCTATATTCTGATCGTTCCTGGACGTTTGGGCAGCTCGAACAGAGATTGGGGCATTCAAGTGGACTACAGGAACGTAGACAGAGCCGCAGCCATCTTTGAATACGGGGTGGACATTGCAGGCCGCTCTGAGCCTCTTCCTGAAGACAGCAGCCTTTCAGGAGGAGTTTACGGAAGTCATTTTCTGTATATGCTTCAGGGTGGTTATGATGAAGAACAAAGAAGACTTCAAACGCGCATGTATGGAACTCAGGGCACACATTTTTTAACAAACTTGATCAGTAACAATGTCATATACGGATACATCGCTCCAACACAGGACACGATCGATCCCTGGTTTTTCAGTGGATCGAATAAAGACGAGGTGTTGAGAGTGTTGACATTCCCGAAAAAAGTTAAAATCTATGCAGATTCAAAAAATCAGCGCTGTATCGTCACTGAATAAAATGGAAAAAGCTCATGACTAAAAAAGAAGAAAGCTCTTCGGCTCAAAAAAAAGAGTATGTGTTCACTCCTCGGATCATCAATCCTGTAAAAATCCAGAATGTCCTCATCTTTTCTGCTGATGAACAGATACGTCAAACAAAGGACGTTTTAGGGGAAAACATGCCATGGATCACAGTCGATGTTCTTTCTGATCCCCTCTCATTAGAAAACATTCGATCTGATGGCGCCTTGGTCTTGATCCTGGATGATGTCGCCTTAAATCTTGCCAACACAGAACAAATCCGACAAAAAAACAAAGATGTCATCGTCGCCCTCCTTTCGGCAAACGAACTTATCCATTGTTCCCCTCCCTCCGTAACTCAACAAAAATACCCTTACACAAAAAAAGCTGATTTTGTCTTCGCCTACAATAAAACAGACTGCGCACCCCACAAGATCATCCAATCTGTCGTGATAGCGGCAGAAGACCAACTGAATGTCAATTTTTATTCGAATGTCAGACGTTTCATCTTTCTGATCGTGGATGATGAACCCAGATGGTTCTCACAATTTCTGCCGGTCCTCTACAGCATAATCGGGCAGCGAGCAGATGTTATATTCACGCGAACCTATGAGGAGTCTTTGCAGTTTCTGTTCGGTGTAGAACAGGAATCAGAGATTAATGCAAAAGATTACATCTCCCATGGACACGGTGACGACGTTATCTGTTTGATAACCGATATATTCTTTCCCAAAGGGAAAAACCTTAAAAGCGATGC
>JAGLRY010000500.1 GCA_023135995.1 Candidatus Aminicenantota bacterium
TGAAAGGTCTCCTCTTCAGACCGGGTCATATATTCATTCACCATTTTAAAATCCAGGTTAATAATAAGAAGAGATTATCTTAATAGCCGCGGGAAGATAAGTGATCAGCTTCCCTGCTGTGAGAGCTTTCTCCCCGATTTTCTGAGCTCCAATATCACCGCTCAGCCCATGAACAAAAACAGCAGCCAGTGTGGCCAATAGTGGATCTTTCTCCTGGATGATCATGGAAGCGATCATACCGCTGAGCACATCTCCAGAACCCGCTGTAGCCATCCCCGGGTTTCCTGTGGGATTGATGTAGGTTTTCCCATCTGGGGTACAAATCAGAGTCCTGTATCCTTTGAGAACAAGATAAACCCCATATTCTTGGGAAAACTGAGGTCCAAGCTCCAGCTTTTTCTCCACCACTTCCTTTGTGGAGAGATCGAGAAGCCGAGCGAATTCACCAGGGTGCGGAGTCACAATGGCAGTTTTCTTTAATGATTTGAGAAGGTCCGGTTTTTCAGCAAGGATATTCAGGGCATCGGCATCAAGGACCACAGGAACTTTAATCCGCGGAAGGAGGGACATCACAAACTCGGCCGTGGAGGGATGTGCAGAAATGCCAGGCCCCAAAAGCAGAGCGTCTTTATCCTGAAGCAGTTCGAGGGATCTCTCGAGTGCATCCGCGGAGAATGTCTTTTTTGGCGTCTCCGGCAATGGCTCTGTCATCAACTCGACCATGGCTCGAGCCACGATCGGCAAACAGCTCTCGGGAGTCCCAATGGTCACAAGACCGGCACCCATCTTTAGAGCCGCTTTCCCTGCCATAACTGATGCTCCCGTTTTTCCAAGCGAACCCGAAAGGATAAACAGATGGCCGTAGTTGCCCTTATGCGCATCGCTTATCCTTGGCTTAAAGTAGGGAATAATTTGCTCTTCCTCTACCAATTCCAGTTTCAACCGGTCGTCTTCAAAGAGCTCGGGTGGAACGCTAATGTTTGCGACCACCAATTCTCCCACCATCTCTTCTGCAGGCGGAAACACATGGGCGATCTTGGGAGCCGCCAGAGTGATGGTTAGATCCGCTTCCACACAGGGACCGATGATCTGGAAACTATCTGAAGAAAGGCCCGATGGAATATCCACAGCGATCGTGTACGCTTCGAGTGTGTTGATATCTCCAATAACCTTCGCATAAAGTCCTTTTGCAGGCTTAGTGAGTCCCGTTCCAAAGATGGCATCGAGCACTATGGTTGCCTTTTTAAGAGCTTTCTTTTGAACTCGCCACTCTTTTTCTGTTGGCGCCTCTGAGATCTTGACACCGATCCTGTGAGTTATCCCCGCATTCAGAGCAGCATCACCCTTTAATTCTTTCATTTTTGCCAAAAGAATGACATGGGGACGACACCCCTGATTATACAGGTGCCGGGCCACGACAAACCCATCTCCCCCGTTATTCCCCTTTCCCGCGACTATCACAATTTCCTCGTAGTTGATGTCGGGAAAACAATCCATTATCTCCATGGCGATCTGAAGTCCCGCATTTTCCATCAGTATCGGGCCAATGATTCCGAGATCTTCAATCGCTTTCCGGTCTATCTCTTTCATCTGTTGAGAGGTCAATACTTTCATCCCATCTCCTTCATTATACATACCATGTTTTCATGCTCAGGAGAATTTTATCATAATTCACCAATAAGTAGCGAGCTGTAGGGTCAATTCCCCGAATGGACCGCTTGGGAAATTGGGCCCGGCATTTTGTTGATTTAGGGCGGATTTTGTGTTACACAAATGATACATTCATAAAGGAGGCTTACGAATGGGAATAAAAGTCGGAATAAACGGATTTGGCCGTATCGGGAGAAACTTTTATCGCGCATCATATCAAGATCCCGATATCGAGATCGTTGCCGTAAACGATCTCGCCGACGCCAAAACCCTGGCTCATCTCCTCAAGTATGACTCGGTGCTTGGAATCCTGGATGCCGATGTCCAAGCCTCGGAAAATGCCATACT
>JAGLRY010000501.1 GCA_023135995.1 Candidatus Aminicenantota bacterium
GGGCTGTTTCGCAAAAAACCAGATGCAGCCAAACACATCGAAAGCGGTGGCGCAGAGAAGGTCCTCATCTCTGCCCCTGCCACTGACCCAGACGTGACTTTGGTCTTGGGCGTGAATGATGATGTTTACGATCCCGAAAACCACCACATCATATCCAATGCCTCCTGCACCACAAACTGTTTAGCTCCTCCCACAAAAGTCCTTCACGAAACATTCGGCATTGAAAAAGCATTCATGACCACAATTCACGCCTACACCAATGACCAGAGAATCCTCGATTTTCCTCACTCAGACCTTCGACGGGCCCGTGCCGCTGCTCTATCCCAAATACCCACAACAACAGGGGCAGCCAAAGCCGTAGGAATCGTATTGCCAGAGCTCAAGGGAAAGATCGACGGGATCGCCATCAGGATTCCCACACCCAATGTTTCGGTGGTGGACCTTGTCGCTCTGATGAAAAGAGATGTCACAGCGGATGAAGTTAATGCCGCATTCAAAGAAGCCGCCGAAGGCAAGATGAAAGGGATCCTCCAGTACTGCGAGGAGCCTCTTGTCTCTATCGATTTTGTGTCCAATCCTCATTCTTCCATTGTGGACAGTCTTTTTACACGCGTAACAGATGGAAACCTCGTGAAAGTCCTCGCCTGGTACGATAACGAATGGGGATACTCCTGCCGGCTCAAAGACCTCGTGAAGTTCATTTAGCGTAAGAATCTGATGCTCCAGCTCAAAGACCTTGATCTAGAGGGTAAAACCGTATTTTTACGTGTGGATTTTAATGTCTTCTTAGATGAAGAGGGACAGATCCGTGATGACACGCGTATCAGGGCCGCACTTCCCACTCTGAACTATCTCCTCGAGCAGAAAACAAAGGTTATCACCGCTTCTCATCTCGGGCGCCCTAAGGGCCAGTTCAATCCCAAGCTCAGCATGAAATCCGTGGCCCAAAGACTGGCCGAATTGATCACGGAAGATGTTGTCTTGGCTCCAGACGTCATAGGCAAAGATGTGGACACACTCAAGGAAGATCTCAGAGTTCGACAGGTTTTGGTCCTTGAAAACCTCAGGTTTTATGAGGGAGAAAATAATAACGATCCTGAGTTCGCCCAGAATTTGGCAGAAGGCATAGATTATTTTGTCAATGATGCTTTCGGCGCATGCCATAGGGCGCATGCATCGATCGTCGGAATCCCCCTATACGTGAAAAAATCCGCGGCAGGTCTTCTTGTGATCGAAGAGCTCGAATACCTCAATCATGCTTTGTACTCCCCACAAAAACCCTACACCGCAATCGTCGGAGGAGCTAAAGTCTCAGATAAGATCCCGATCCTGGAAAACCTCCTTAACAAATCGGACAATATCCTGATCGGTGGAGCCATGGCTTACACCTTTTTTGCTGCTTTGGGTTATGACGTAGGCCGCTCGCTCGTAGAAGAGGACAAAAAAGACCTGGCACTCAAGATCCTAAATAAAGCAAAAGATAACAACACCAATTTTCAGCTCCCTCTCGACCACATCGTGGCCACCGAGATTGCCCTAGGAAAAGAAACAAAGACTGTGGACGATTTTCCGATCCCATCCGATATGATGGGGCTGGATATCGGCCCAAAAACCATTCAGGCATATGGAGCTGTTATCGCACAGGCAAAAACAATCCTGTGGAACGGTCCCATGGGTGTTTTTGAAATTGAGGAATTTTCTCAAGGAACCACAAAAATCGCTGAAGCTGTAGCCGATTCAAGCGCTTTGAGCATCATTGGCGGAGGAGACTTAGTCGACGCTGTCACCAAAGCGGGTGTGAGTGATAGAATATCCCACATATCCACAGGAGGGGGCGCTTCCCTGGAATACATCGCCAACGAAACCCTGCCTGGACTTGAAGCATTATCGGAGAACAACAATGACAATGACTAATCAAAAACCATTTATTGCGGGAAACTGGAAATTATTTATGACGAGCTCAGAAGCTGTCGATCTCGTGAGTGCGCTGCAGGAAAAAAGCCACGAATTCGAAGAGGCACAGATGGTTGTGATCCCTCCATTCACAGCCCTGTGTGATGTCCATATCACGCTTCAGGGCAGTTCCATCCAGATAGGCGGTCAGAATGTTTACTGGAAAGAACAAGGGGCATACACAGGAGAGATATCTGCCCTCATGCTCAAAGATGTGGGATGTACCTATGTGATTATCGGACACTCGGAGAGGCGTCAGTATTTTGGAGAGACTAATGCAGCCGTCAACAAGAGGATCAAGGCAGCGCTGTCTCACGATCTGACGCCGATTTTGTGTTTAGGAGAATCCCTGGAAGAGAGGGAGAAGGGCGAAACCATACACAAAGCGCAGACCCAGATATCTGAAGGGCTTAAGGGTTTTGATAAGGACACCGTCCAAAAGATCATTATTGCCTATGAGCCTATATGGGCCATAGGAACAGGACTGACGGCTACCCCGGAACAAGCCCAAGAAGTCCACGGTTTCATCA
>JAGLRY010000502.1 GCA_023135995.1 Candidatus Aminicenantota bacterium
TCCACGGGAATCGGGATGTTTGCCGGGGGAGTTGTCTTGGAATGTATCGCCCTGAAGCCTGCCCCCGATATTTTTGTCGCGCCGCTGTCTAATCCGCTTCAGAAGGATGCCCATGCCTACTCCCAAGACGTCCTTGTGGGCGATTCCAGTCAAGATTTCGAAAAAAAGGCCTCTCCTCTGTTTGAACGGGCAAAGATCATCGCCCAAGGAAGCTCAGGGATCATTTTCGTTTCAGGAACGGCTGCAGTCCGAGGCCAAAACACTATCCCAGAAGAGGATATCCAGAGCCAAACCGTTGCGACCATAGAAAACATAGATACACTCATTTCCGCAGAAAACCTATTATCTATTGGCGTGGATATAGGATCGAACTCACCCCAACTGTCTCAATTGAGGGTCTACATCAAAAGAGATAAGGATCTTCCGTTGGTCAAAAAAATCTGCAAAGATCACTATGGCAATGTTCCCTCGCAGTATGTGATATCCGATGTCTGCCGGGAGGAGTTGCTGGTGGAGATAGAGGGAGCCGTCTGTGTTCCCATCCATGGAATCCAAAACCGCAAAGGTGGATAGAATGCAAAGAAATTTCGTTAGTCGAATAATTGCTGTCGCTCTCCTTTTAGGAATGCTGGGATTCATCATGAATGGATCCGCGTATTCTCAACAGTCAAAGAGTGATCGCATCCTCAACGCATGGGATAAAAGCCGGCCCGTAGAGGGATTGACCATCGAGTATCCTCTGACCGGGACTCTGTTTCCTCCGGAGATCATTGCCCCGACTTTCCTCTGGAAGGACAAAACAGACAAGGCTGATGCTTGGCTTGTGGTGGGAGAGGTCGAGAACGCTATGGAGGTCGTTTCTCCTATGATCACTCAACAAGAGTGGAGGCCGACACAAGAGCAGTGGGCCGCAATGAAGACCTTATCTCTAGAAAAGGACATGCGTATCACTGTTCTGGGGATCAGAGGAAACGATCCAGACAACGTCATCTCTTCGGGTCAGACGACCATCAGGACTTCCCGAGACGAAGTGGCCGCATCCATCTTTTACAGGGACGTCCCCTTGCCCTTCGAGTTCGCCTACCAAAACCTCAATACCATTCGATGGCGCTTGGGCGATGTGGCGTCAGAAGGTCCCACAACCGTGATCTTGAAGGACCTTCCTCTCTGCGGCAATTGCCACTCTTTTACTCCTGACGGAAAGACGCTGGCCATGGATGTGGACTATGCCAACGATAAAGGCTCCTACGTCATCACATCTCTGGAAAAGGACACCGTCTTGACGCCGGAAAAGATCATCTCCTGGAGCGATTACAGAAGAGAAGACGGAGAGATGACCTTTGGTCTGCTATCTCAGATATCTCCCGATGGGCGTTATGCTCTGAGCACAGTGAAGGATCGCTCGATCTTTGTGCCCATAGACGACCTGACAATCTCCCAGTTGTTCTTCCCTCTCAAAGGCATTATCGCAGTTTATGACCGCGATCAGGAAAAATTTTGGTCGCTCCCTGGGGCAGACGATCCCGAGTACTGCCAGAGCAATCCCAACTGGTCTCCCGACGGTGAATACATCGTCTTCGCCAAAGCACCGGTGTATCACTCCAAGGTCGCCGAATCCTTCAAGCAGGCCGTCCTCCCTACTTCTGTGGCCGCCGAGTTTATTGAGGGGCGCCAGGGCTATAAATACGATCTTTACCGGATTCCGTTCAACAATGGAGAGGGCGGAGAGACCGAGCCGATTCCGGGTGCCTTCAACAACGGCAAAAGCAACTATTTTCCACGAATCTCCCCAAATGGCAGATGGATCGTCTTTTGTCAGGCTGAAAACTTCATGCTGCTCCAGCCTGACAGCACACTGTATATCATGCCTGCCGAGGGAGGAACACCCAGGCGGATGAATTGCAACTTCTCGCTTATGAATTCCTGGCACTCCTGGTCTCCTAACGGCAGATGGCTGATATTTGCTTCCAAGCACAGAGGCCCCTACACTCAACTGTACATGACACATATCGATGAAAACGGCAACGATACCCCCGCAGTACTGCTGGAGAATTTTGTTCTGCCGGAAAGGGCCGTCAATATCCCTGAGTTCGTGAACATCCCAAAAACCCAATGGGCATCTTTGGTTGACGATTTCACACAAGCAGGAAACTATTACCTGCGTATCGGCGAAGACAAGTTCTTTATGCAGGATTATGAGGGCGCTATCACCGCCTACAACACCGCACTGGAACAAAATCCAAACGATCCCGATATCCTAATCAAACGCGGAGAAGCCAAATCCCAATTAAAAAATTATCAGGGGGCGCTGGAGGATATAGGGAAGGCTCTCAAAATCAACTCCAGACAGCCGGTCGCGTACAAAAAACGGGGCGATGTCAAATTCGACATGGGAAACCTCAAAGATGCATTGGTTGACTATGATGAGGCCATCAGTTTCAATCCTCAATATC
>JAGLRY010000503.1 GCA_023135995.1 Candidatus Aminicenantota bacterium
GGTGATACGATCGTTATTTTTGACAAAGCGAAAGTGATCCATGCCGGAGACCTCTTCTTCCACGGGATGCCTCCTTATATCGATGTTAAAGACGGCTCAGACACAAAAAATTGGGTCCGCACCATCCAATTACTCGCAGAAAAACACCCGGACTTCCAGGTCATCCCCGGTCACGGAAAAGTTACGGACATGAAAGAGTTCGTCAAATTTGCCGACTACCTGAATGCGCTCAGAAAAGAAGTCTCTGCCGCCATCAAAGCGGGCAAGACAAAAGAACAAGCTGTGGAATCCATCGACCTGTCAAGCTTCACTTATATTCAGGACCAGGGTGAGTTCCTGACAAAGAAAAAGAACATCGAATGGGTCTATGATGAGATGACCAGAAAATAGATAGTACTCGTTCCAAGTCAAACCTATCTAGAAGTTTTTAGTTAATGAGTGTATCTTCGTTGAAAAAACTACCCTTAAGAAAAAATTGGACTTGGATCAGATGATCATTCGTCCTTTAATTTCTTGCCGCAGTGTGGACAGACCTTCCACTCCTCCTCCACCTTTTTTCCGCAGGATGGGCACATACCCTCCATCCGTGCGCCGCAATGGGGGCAGAAGGCAAAATCCGCTCCGACTGATTTTTGGCAGCTGGGACACGTCTTCAACCTTGGTTCGACCGTCTGAGACGGCAGTGAATCCGAGCGAATGATCAGGTAGATCAACAGTCCGATCAGATTGCCTATGAATACGAGCAGAGCCCATAACACACCGTTCATACCGCGCCGTTCGGCATCACGGTAGACCCAGACGATAACGAAAATCCATATAACAAGGAGGACAAAGGACAGAAAGGAAAACGAGGAATAGCGGAAAATATGCGGACCGATACAGAGATCATCCATGTCGGGGATATGAATACCCCGGGCGACGCCTGTGATGACCCCGAAAGGGGCCAGTAGCATCGGCGTTATCCGCCACACAAACAAAAATATAATCGCCACTAATAGAACAAGGGCTATGGTTTTTCCTGTAGATGTTGCCATGGTTAACCTCCTCTTCCGTGCCCTGTCTCATTCGCAGGACACAAGACCATATGTATCAAATACAATAAGTTTTCACTCATTTATGCCGAACCTAAATGATGATTTTGCGATCGAAACTTTCGGAGAATCACAGGTGTAAAGAAAAGCATCGCTGCATTCTGGATGATCAAAAAGAGGACCACAACGGCCGGGAACGAAAATGTCTGTTCCAGCTCAAGGTCCCTGATCAGGGGGAGCAACAAGAATCCGGTCGAAACAATGAGAGAGGCAATGGCTGTCCATATGAGCTTGGGGATGGAGTGATTGCCGGTGCGATACCCCACTTTTTGTGCGGCAGCGAGGGATCTTATCTCCTCATAGCAGAGCTCCCGTGTCTTCTGTAAAAACGCATCCGGCAACTCAGGTGCAGATGTGTTCTTCAGGCAAACACGGATACCCTCCAAATCCTCTTGAAAACACGCACATTTGGCACAAGAGGACACATGCTGATCGATGCCTCTGATCTCTTCCTGGCTCAATCCTCCTTCAGAGGCATCGACAATTAAACGCTCAATGTCTTTACATCGCATTTGACTCTCTCTCTTTTTGGATTATAGACGGAAAGCTCCTTGCGAAGTTTTCTCACCGCACGAAACATCAGAGATTTGACCGTGCCCATAGGGATCTTGTATATCTCGCTGATCTCCGAATATTTCAAGCCCTCGATCTCTTTGAGTGCGAATATTCCCCGCTGCCGCTCGGGCAACCGTTCCATCGCCTGGGCAATATCCCGTCTCATATCGACACGATTTGTTCCCTTGTCCCGGCCAGGGAGGCTGCTCCCGAACAGAAAGGAAGATGCGTCTTCCTCTTGAGCGGAACGTGATGCTTTCTGGAGAAAGAACGCCCGCCTGATCCGCTTCTTCCGCAAAACATCCTTGTGAAGATTCGCCGTGATCGTGAAGATCCAGGCTCTGGCACTGCTTTTTTCGACTTTTTTGGGTAGATGATGCACGACCCGAAGCCAAGTTTCCTGGAAGAG
>JAGLRY010000504.1 GCA_023135995.1 Candidatus Aminicenantota bacterium
GATGCTCAGTACTTTGGACGGAACAAAGTGCAGTATGAAAAATTCGATTTTAAGATCATGAGTACAGAGCACTTTGATATTTACTTCTATCCCGAAAAATTGGAGGCAGCCAAACAAGCTGCTCGAATGGCAGAGAGATGGTATGCCCGGTTGTCGAGGATTTTCAATCATGATTTAAGGGGCCGTCAGCCTCTCATTCTCTACGCCAGCTCTCCTGATTTCCAGCAGACCACGACTATTTCAGGTATTATCGGTGAAGGGACGGGAGGAGTCACCGAGATGTTCAAAAGACGGATCATCCTTCCTCTCGGGGCTTCATTGGCCGAATCCGATCATGTGATCGGCCACGAGCTTGTTCACGCTTTCCAGTTTGACATAACATCTGGGGAGCGCACGAGGAATGCCAATGCCGCGCCTGTAGCTCTCCGACTTCCTCTTTGGCTCATTGAAGGACTTGCTGAGTATCTCTCGATCGGCTCCGTAGACCCTCACACTGCCATGTGGATGCGTGATATAACTCGAAGAGATAAGCTCCCTCCAGTTAAAAAGCTGGTAAATCCTAAATATTTCCCTTATCGATATGGTCAATCTCTCTGGGCTTATATCACGGGAAGATGGGGAGACACATCAGTCACAAAGATCATGAAGGCAGTCAGTAAAACCGGCGATTACAAACCAGTTATGAAGAAAGTTCTTGGTGTCTCTTTGGAGGAGCTTTCCGAAGGCTGGCACAATTCCATGAAGAATGCCTACAGCCCCATTGCCGATGTGACGGATGTGACCGATAAATCGAGTCGCTTGTTGTTTAAAGCTACAAAAGAGAACAGATTGAATGTTTCGCCGGCTCTCAGCCCTGACGGGAATGAGATTGTTTTTCTTTCGAGCAGGAATCTGTTCTCGATCGATATGTACCTTGCCGATGCCAAGACAGGTCAGATCAGGTCAAGACTCATCAAAACAGCCGTAGATCCTCATTTTGAAAGTTTACAGTTCATAAAATCCTCAGGAAGTTGGGATGCAGAGGGAAAACGCTTTGTCTTCGGCGCAATAACCAAGGGAAAACCTGTCCTTTATATAGTCAATGTGGAGAAGGGAAAGAAAGAAAAAGAGGTTGCCTTTCCTCAATTAGGAGAGATTCTGAACCCGACCTGGTCGCCTGATGGGCGTTTCGTCGCTTTTTCTGCGCTGGTGGGAGGATTTTCAGATATATTCATCTATGATCTTGAGGAAGACAAACTCGAGAGAATGACGGACGATGCTTTTGCTGATCTTTATCCCGTCTGGTCTCCAGATGGGAGTGCTATTGCATTTGTCACCGACCGATTTTCTACCAGCCTTTCTATCCTTAATATAGGCAACTACGAGCTTGCTTTGAAGGATATGGAAACTGGAAATATTCAAAAGATCCCTGGCTTCAGTGATGCTAAAAATATCAACCCCCAGTGGTCGCCTGATTCCAAAAGCCTGTATTTCTTATCCGACCAGAACGGAATAACAAATGTTTATAGAATTAACCTTGCGAACCAAAGAATATTTCAGATAACAAATCTTTACACGGGTGTCAGCGGTATCATGGGCTTAAGTCCTGCTCTCTCTGTTGCCCAAAAAAGTGAGCGTCTTGTCTACTGCCTGTATGAGGATGATAAATACAACATCTACTCTATAGATTCTGTGGATGATTTGAAGGGTAGAGAACCGATAACTCAGCTTGCCCAGGTAAGCCCTTCTGTACTTCCACCCCGTAAGAAACCAGAAGGAGAAGTTCTTGGTCTGTTGAAAAACCCTATATTTGGACTTCCAGAGGAAACCGAATTTGAGATCAGCGACTATAAGCCCAAATTGAAACTGGATTATGTCAGCCAGCCTCAGGTGGCGGTCGGCGTCGATAAGTATGGCACCTATGCCGGAGGAGGTATTGCCTTTACCTTTAGCGATATGCTTGGCTACCACAATCTTGTGGCTATGATCCAGGTGAGTAGCCGGATTCAGGATTCAGCGGCCTTGGTCGCTTACCAAAACAGTAGGAGTCGTCTGAATTGGGGAGCTGTTGCCCAACGCATTCCGTATGTTACTGGAGGATTTGCTGCTGGACTCACTGATGAGTTTGGTCCGCTAGCCTATGTAGAACAAGAATTTATCTTTCGGCAGATTAATTATCAATTCTCTGCATTTGCTGCCTATCCTTTCAACCAGGTGAACCGCTTTGAACTTTCTGCAGGCTATAATTTAATCGATTTTGATCAAGAAGTCCGCACCACCGGTTATACTCCTGATGGATTCTTAGAACTTTTCAAGAGAAAAGAAAAACTTCCTTCACCCGATAGCCTTCATTTTGGCTTCGGGACCGCTGCCCTTGTTTATGACAGCTCCTTTTTCGGGGCAACTGGTCCTATCCTCGGACAGAGCTACCGGTTCGAAGTCTCGCCCTCTATAGGAACTATTGATTTCTATACTGTGCTTGCTGACTACCGCCGTTATCTCATGCCTGTCAGGCCCTTCACGCTTGCTTTTCGGTTCCTTCACTACGGCCGCTACGGAAAAGGTGGGGAAGACGGTCGTCTTTCTCCTCTTTTTATCGGCTATGAATCTCTAGTTCGCGGATATGACACACGTTCTTTTACGGTAGGTGAAGTCGAATCAGGGTCCGATCCTTTTGATTTCAACAATTTATTCGGAAGCAAAATGCTGGTTGCCAATGCGGAGCTCCGTTTTCCGTTGTTTCAAGTTCTTGGAATCGGAAAAGGATTTTATGGAATCTTCCCAATTGACTTTATTGGCTTCTTCGATACTGGCGTAGCCTGGTCGGATGATGATAAAGCCTGGTTTTTAAATGGCGGCCGCAAAATGATTTCCAGTACAGGAATTGGCCTTCGTTCAAATTTCTTTGGCTTTCTGATTTTAGGGGTTGATTATGTTTATCCTTTTGATAGGCCTAGAAAAGGCTGGCACTTCCAGTTCACGTTCTCACCTGGATTCTAATCCTCGTTCATCATTTTCAGATTAAGATATTGAAATAATTGGCGGAAAGAAGGGGACAGGCTCCCCTTTTTTGCTTGCGCCGGTTCGCTGCCTGGATTTTCCTCGAAGATGGGAATTTGAAGCCTAAATCTTTTAAGGTTACTTTTCCCTCACCGAATACTATTGGGTTCATGTCCCTTTTTTGCTCGAAGAATGGAATTTGAAGGTTGAATCTTTCAAGGTTGCTTCATCCATCCCCAAATACTCTTAAGTTATGAATGACT
>JAGLRY010000505.1 GCA_023135995.1 Candidatus Aminicenantota bacterium
CGAAGAAGCCCCTCCTTGACTCCTGTGTAGTCATAGAAAAGATAAAGCGCATCCACGGCCGCCAGGCGCACATTGACATTCTTGTCGTTATCCAGCGTGTAGAGGAGTGCTTCCAACGTTTTGGAATTGGGATTATTCATACGCGAACTGATGCTGACACCCTGCAGGCGCTCGCTGGCCGATGGCCTGTCGAGCAATGAGATCGCCAGTGCCTGCTGCATGTCCTGGACTTCATTCTGGAGTTTGGCCAATTGAGTCCCGTTTTGTCCCTGTGAACTCAGAAAAATGCCTGCCGCTACCCCAACGACCAGGAATATGACCGACATGGAAAACTGGAATGCCGGATGCTTGGGCCAAACATGTTCGAAAACATCACTGAACATCTTTTTTATTCGTGATGGTTGTTTTCCCTGGGCCATTCCCTGCTTGTACGCTTCAAGCATCGTGTAGAAACGGGTCCTCACTTCGCCACTGGGCTGTTCTTCGGGGACGACCCCCAGCTTTGTCCAGATGGCGCTCAGATTCTCCAGCTCTTCCCTGCAAGAATCGCAGGATGCCAGATGATTCTGGATCCGTTCCTGTGTTTCCTGGTCAAGTTCACCGGTCAGAAATTCCGGGAACAATTCCTTTATATTTTGGCAAGTCATTAGACCGTACCTCCTGAAAGCTCGTAGTATATCTTTCCCAAGTCTTTGATGGCGCGGTGCACATGTGCTTTGACTGTGCCGATCTGGCAGCCGAACAATTCGGCAATATCTTTGTATTTCATATCCTGATACCTGCTGAGGACCAGAACTTCTCTTTTCTTTAGTGGGAGCCGGGCCAGCGCTTCCTGTAGCAGTTTCACATCTTGTCCATGCTCCAATCGGTCCAGTGGGGTCGGCTCAGCCTTCACGACTTCGTCCCACTGGTCATCCAGGGAGAGTTCGCCTTTGCTTTTCCTCAGATAATCGATGTGGGCGTTTCTTGCGATCTGGTACATCCAGACGGTGAATTTACTCTGTCCTTTGTACGTTGTCCGGTATTTGAGGATGCGAAGGAAAACGTCCTGCACCAGGTCCTCGCTGGCGCCTCTGTTTCCTGTTAATCGAAGAAAAAAGTTAAAAAGCTGGACGTGATATTTCTCGAAAAGCACGGCCAGCTTCTCGACCTTTCCTTCTTTAACCTCTTCCATCAAAAAATTATCTGTCATACCGTACACCGCTGTTGATTTTGACATCTCGTGTGCCATCTATAAAGACTTGTTTTTTATAAAAAGGTTACACCATCACGAATAAATTTTCTAGCTGGGCATTCGTGTTTAGGAAAATGTGGTTGATTCATCTATAATATAGGTACCGGCTTTGTGATTCAGAGAAAAAATGAAGACACTGAGAAGGATTCTCCCCTCTGTTAAGGTTTTTTTGGCCGGATTATTGATTTTGAGTATCCAGGCTGCTCCTCACCTCGGTTTGTCCCAACAAGAGGTCAGGATGCACTATCTTACGGATTGGAAGATCGAGCCATCTTTAAAGTATGATGCGATCTGCCTGTTGAATACACTCACAGGGGATCCCTTCTATCTGAAACACTATCAGAGGGAGCATGATGAGTTTGCAAAGAAGCTTTCAGATCCTGTGAAAGAGGCTTTGGCTCACCTGCAGCAGGCCATTAAGGAGAAGAATCGCCTTATTTTGTCTGCATTTCTTTCTCTTTATTTTTCAGCCACTGATGAGGACACATTGGATGGCCTGTTGAAGACATTGGAAAATAGTGAAGACATGCAGAAAAATCTGAAAGAAACTCCCTATTACAGCGATGAGGGGTGGCACCTGTATGAATCCGTGCGAGAAGACCTGAAGACAGTATTTGTATTTCTCAGGGACATTCAGTTTGAATCCTACTGGAGAAAGTATGTCGTTCCCAAAGCTGTTGAGCGGATCAAAAAGATCCGTAAAGAATTGCCGAAGTACAATGTCGTTGCTGAAGTGGAGGCCCATCTTGGAGTGAAGCTTCCATCACACAGGATCACTGTATACCTGCTCTATTTTACAAAGCCCCACGGGTTAAAAGTCACGGGGACCCGATTTCTGACCCACGTGGATTGGCCTTTTGCCATAGTTTTGAGAAATGCCGTACATGAGATGATGCATCCTCCTTTTGAGTTGGCAAGTGATGAAGAGCTCAGGAAAACACTCTCCCCTTTAGAAAACGACGAATTCTTGATGGACAGGATCCAGAATCACGATCCTGCCTATGGGTATAACAGCTTTGAGGGCTTTATCGAAGAGGACTGCGTGCAGGCTCTCGAGCAGATCATCAATGAGAGGATGGGCATTGCAATCGACCCACACAGGCGCTGGAAGGAATCCGATGGGGGCATGCATGTGTTTGCCGTGGCGCTTTACAGTGTGATGAAAGAGGAAAATTTCAACGAAAAAGGGGAGACGTTCAGAGATTTTCTTGTGAGGATGATCCGCTCAGAAAAACTTGCCCCAGGAAAGATAAAATCTATCTATGACAGTTTTTACAAATAAACCATCTTTAAGATGGATAGATGGTTTATTCGCGGACCGAGGTTGCAGTAGCGGCGAGGAAGTGACTCATGAAGTTGTAGTGCACTACCACGAATGAGTTACGACGAAGCCGATGCTGTAAGATCGGTTCGCCCGAAGGGTAAAAGACGCCGATTAGATGAAATAGAGGTTTTATGAAGGAAAGTATCGGCAGCTTT
>JAGLRY010000506.1 GCA_023135995.1 Candidatus Aminicenantota bacterium
AGTGATCTGAATGTCCCTCTAAAAATCCTGCGGATAGATCTGCAGCAGATCGGCGGTTCATCTCTTACAGATCCAATCACATCCTTACCCTCTGTCGATCGATCAGTTGCAGATGGAGACGGCCCTCCTTCGACCTATGTTCCCTTCAGGAATGGGATCTTTCTTGCACTTGCCACAGCATGGGCCGAAGTTCATGGTCAGACAGAGATCGTGTGCGGATTTCATGTGCTGGATTCACCCAAGTATCCGGATACGCGAAGGGAATTTGTAGAGGCCATGGAGAAAACGATCAACCTAGGCTCCAAAGCATCCTTCAGCAACACGCGGATCACCATCCAAGTGCCTTTTCTCGACATGAACAAAGCTGAGATCGTCAGAAGAGGCCTCGCCCTAGGCGTAGACTATTCCTACTCTGTATCCTGCTATTCTGGAACAGAGATCCCCTGTATGGAATGCGCGTCCTGCCGGATGCGCCAGAAGGCCTGGGAGGAGGTCGAAGTCGCAGATCCATTGATCTACAGGCTTAAAAAGGAAGGAAAACTATGAGCTGGATTTTAACAGTTAGGGACAGGTTTCAGGCCGCGCACTATTTGAAAGAGTATAAGGGAAAATGCGAGAAGATGCACGGTCATACATTTCAGGTGGAGGTCCAGGTCGAAGTAAGCAACCTCGATCGGACGGGAATCGGCATTGACTTCATCGTGATCAAGGCAAAGCTGAATGATATTCTGCCAGATCATACGCTTCTCAATGAAATCTTTGAATTCAATCCTTCTGCCGAAAACCTCTCACGGCATTTTTTCCAAGAACTGAAAAAGCATTTTCCGGTGAAGAGTGTCACGGTTTGGGAATCCACAGATGCCTCAGCCACATATTCTGAAGATAACTGAGATCTTCCCTTCCATAGCGGGCGAAGGACTCAGGAGTGGTGAACCCACGATATTTGTCAGGTTAGCGGGATGTAATCTCAGGTGTGCCTTCTGCGATACCAAGTATTCTTGGCAAGGGGGAAAATCATATTCTGTGGATAAGATCATTGAAACCGTAGGACAAATCCGAAAGCGTTTCCCGGCCGATTGGGTCTGTTTAACAGGGGGAGAGCCCCTGCTCCAGGAAGTCAAGCCGCTCGTTAACAAGCTCAAAAAGGAGTGTTATAAGATCCATATAGAGACTAACGGCACTATATACCGTCCGATCAGAGTGGACTGGATGACACTCTCGCCCAAGCCCGGGACATATGAGTTTGTTTCGGAATTCACGACAAAAGCGAACGAAGTGAAGCTCGTTGTGAGCAAAGAGTTGACACTGGAAGTTATCCAAAACCTCAGAGGGAAAATCCCAGCCAAAACGCCCATCCTCCTCCAGCCGCAATCCAACAGAAAATGGAGTATGGACTTGGGGATGAAATTATTAAAACGCGCCATGAATACCGGTTTGAAAAACATCCGTATTTCTGTGCAATTGCATAAATGTATTGGAGTGCGATAATCCCATCTATCCCAAATGTGTTACAGAACTGACTCGTTAAAAAACCCTCATCTGATCATCGTACTGGCAATGGTCATCGCTCTAAGCCATCAAGCTCTCTTTCTGGACTGGACATGTGACGATGCTTTTATTTCATACCGGTATGCGGAAAACCTCAGCAATGGACAAGGGCTGGTCTTCAATACAGGAGAGAGAGTGGAGGGATTCTCTAATTTTTTCTGGGTCGTCCTGCTGGCTTTTTTCAACATCTTCGGCTTCTCTGCTCTGTGGGTCTCGAAGATTCTCTCCCTGTGTTTTTCTCTGTTGTTGATCGGATTCGTTTTTAAAACTGCGTACGCTTCTGGTGTAGGCACGGTGGGCAGTATTCTATGTTCATTCCTGGTTAGCTCAGCAACAAGTCTCGCCTACTTTTCGATGTCTGGACTCGAGACCGTACTCTACACTTTACTCCTGCTCCTCGCTGTTTATCTCAATATAAAATACAAAGTCACGCCAAAACAAAAAACCTTTTTCCTCCTGTATGCTGTTCTTCTGCTGGCAGCGATAACGCGCCCTGAGGGTATTCTCTTTTTTCTGATCTCTACAGTTTACCACCTGGGGCAAGGATTGCGCCAAAAGAAGCGCAAGGCCTTCAAGGCTATTCTGCCTGCACCCCTCCTCTTCCTGTCCGTTTATGCGGGATTTATCCTCTTCCGTTATGTGTATTACTCCGATATCCTCCCAAACACATTCTACGCCAAACCTTTGGGAACATTCGTTGATGCCGGATACAACGCCTTCTTCGTTAACTTCTCCAGCGGACTGACCTCAGGTTCCTTCTTCCTCATCCCTCTGCTCCTGTTCATGGTAAACAGGAAGTTTCTGGCACAAAATCTCTATCCTGTTCTCTTCTGTCTAATTCAGGCCCTCTTCATGTCATATACCGGTGATTGGATGGCATTCGGCCGATTTTTCTTCCCCATCTTTCCTTTGGCCGTCGTATTGACTCTCACATTCCTGAACACATTCCCTACCAGTTCATCCCCTATAAGATGGAAATCTCGGACGTCCATCCTGTGCCTCGTCGCATGGATTTTTTTTGCGGGACTTAATGCTGCTCAAACGATAAAGGCCCTGGAAAATAGAGACAATTATCCTTATCTCGTTATGAACTCTGCGGAATTGACCAAGGTGGGGAAATGGCTTAAGGACAACTTCACGTCGGATACTACGATTGCCCTGCGCAGACAGGGTGCGATTCCTTACTATTCGGGCATGATGTCGATCGACTTTCTGGGCCTCACAAACCGGAAGATTGCCCAGACTCTATTCAAAGAAAACGATATGATGCAGGAATCCCGGTTAATTGCAGCATATATAGTAAAACAAAAACCCGACCTAATCATCCTGTTTTCATCCAAATCAGAAGTCAGCGGCTGGCTATTGAATGAGTCGCCATCTGAAGGAAGACTTATCTACTTAGAACATCTCATTCATAACTTGGCTGTCGATGAGGGATACACGCATCGGAAAGACATCTCCCTAGGCGAAACAGAGACGGCACACCTTTTGATGGGGATGGATCTTGTTATTCGTCCCTATACATCTTTTCTGCTCTCATTACCCTTCCTGACATACTATGCAGCGATGCAGTGAACAAATAAAGGATGCGCTTCCCGGTTTTGGGACATCAGAAGGTTTTTAATACTTCTCCCACAACTC
>JAGLRY010000507.1 GCA_023135995.1 Candidatus Aminicenantota bacterium
TTTAACGCCTTCCCCGGACAAGTGACGATATGATGCAATTGACTTCGCCAATTTAAATCCGATATCATGGAACTTGAATAGTTCAGAGGAAATGATGGGCAAAAAGATTTTGAGCGTTGTCCTTATGCTTCTGGTGTGTTCTTCCTTGCTCCTCTCCCAAAGTCTGGTGGAAGTGGCAAAAAAGGAGAAAGAAAGACGCGCCAAGCTCAAAGGGAAAAGCGGAAAAGTCATCACCAATGATGACCTCAAAAAATTCAAAAAGCAGCCAAAGGTCGTGACCAATGATGACCTTAAGAAAGGTCAAAGGCATCCGAGTGTGAGTGTCCCCCCAGAACAGTCCTCCAAGGAGGATACATCTGAGAAGGTCGATGAGCCAGAAGCTAAGCTAACTCCGACAGATACAGATTCCTCTGAACAGCTGGCGTCAGAGGAAACAAAACACCTCGAAAACCTTGAACTCAAATATGAAAAAGCGAAGAAAAACGTGGAGATGCTCATCACTAAAATGAATGGCCTGTTTATGAAATATTACAGTACAGACAACACGACGCCAAAGGAAATGATACAGAGCGAGATCAGCCGGACCGGCCTCCAATTACAGAAAGCTCGAGATGATGAAGAGAACGCCAAAAAAGAATTGGAAGAATACAAGTCTAAAAAGCGAAAATAGATCTTTTGTTAGCGGAAGTAGATAAAGGATACCTGGACGCCCAGTTCCCTTTGATCGGCGGAATTCGGCATCACCTCTGCCGGCACAAACACCTTATCCGTAACGATCGAGAGGTAGAATTCCTCCCCCTCACCGAGCATTTCTTTTTTCACATTGTATGACTTCTCGAAATGGCTCTCTTCAGGGATAAACTCGTCAAGGACCAGCTCGTTGATCTTGAATGTGACTTTTTGATCGTCGAGAACCTCAAGGTTGACGCCTCCTTTGATGACAAGGAGTGCATCTCTATGCGGATTATCGATGATACATCTTGCCTCTTTGGCTGTCCATTGCCACTGTTTAAGGAATGCATCCGTGTTTATCTCCAGGTTGTACCATCCTTCTTCGTAGATGATTTCAGGAGTATCCAGGGGAGGAGGGACGACGGTCAGCTTTTTTTCCAAGACCTTTTGTTCGGACTTTCCGCTTCGGTCATAAGGCGAAAAAAAGCCAACAACGAGCCGTAGAGTCTCTTCACCCTTAAAATCCGGATCAAACTCATCGATGAACTGCGGAATGTATATGCGTTGTGAGCGCATGAATTCCTGCTCCGGCTCCCACTGAGATGTCGGGGGCTCGGGGAAATAATCTTCCTGGAAGAGAAGATTCCCTTCGTGCCAGAAGTGCACAAAAACCTGAAGGTCTTGATTCATCTTCTGGAATTCCGGGCCAGTTTTCCATCCCAGCATCATATCTGTTATCAAATGGTCGGAAAGCTGTTCCTCAGCAAATGTCACATTGAGTTCAATGCCCTTGACCTGCGTCTTCTCTTTGCAGCCATAGGAAATACACATTAAAACAAAAACAAGCATTATCGCAGATGTCTTTTTCAACATCTTAGCCTCCTATCTCAGAAAATCTTTCCGTATTATAAAGAAACCTCCTCGCTAAGTAAAGTCCATCTTGTCTATCGTAAGCCTCCT
>JAGLRY010000508.1 GCA_023135995.1 Candidatus Aminicenantota bacterium
GTGTGATATGACGCGTTTAACCAGCAATTTGATCACAGGAATGGAAAAGAATATCGCTGCCTACGACATCGAGCTTATTCAAAAGACAGGGCTTTCGCTCAGACAGATTGCAGCGCGAGCAGCCGGAATGCCTGAAGAGGCCTTATATCTGGCCTTTGGCTCTGAACGTGTTGCCGTAATTCCAGTTACAGCGGGTCAGGGCGTGATTGAGGGATTCACCCAGGCCGTTGAAGGCATCAATAAACACTTGGGCTGCCCTTGTTTCATTACGGAGAACTGTGATGCCGCAGGGCTGGCCGAAGGTATCGAAAAAGGCGCAACAATCGTCTTTCTTGCAGATGACAACCGTTTTATTGCGATTAACCTCTCTCAAAAACGTGTCATCGACAATGCCGAGGCTACAGGATGGAGTTATGCCTATGCTCTGGATGCCTGTGCCAACAGTCTCCAAAGTCAAAACGTATTGCTTATAGGTGCAGGCAGAGTAGGAGAAAACGCATTATGCGCTCTCAAGAAACTAGGGGCAAAAGTGGGCATTTTCGATATTGAAAGAGCAAAAGCCCAACTTCTAGCTGACAAGTTCAAGGCAAAATGGGAAGAGAATTTTTCTGATGCGCTTAATCAGTATACACTGTTTTTTGATGCTTCGCCGGCTCCTGATATTATCCACCCAGAACACATCAAACCAGGAACAGCCATTGCAGCATGCGGAATACCCATTGGCTTGAGTGAAAAGGCTCGTCCCCTCGTTGAAGAACGCCTTATCCATGACCCTCTACAGCTGGGAACAGCGGCAATGCTTGCCATGGCCGTTCGCCATGGATTGAATGATAAAAGTGGGGGGCAGATCGGACGGATCGCATAGACCCTAAATCTATGAAGCCGGGTGCAACTCCCGGGCTCCCCGCCAAGAGGATATCTGCGTCTGTAATGGTCGTGAAACTGATGATACGAATGTAAAATGGCTGGAAAGACAATCAAAGACAAATACATCCGTAAACAGGTTGATTTTTTCACTCTAGTCGAGAAGATCAAGCTGTGGCCTTCCCGAAGCGGTATGCTACACGGGATTAAAACCTTCACCGCAAAGGGATCTCTTGCAGAGATCACAACCCACTGTAACAAAACATTTACGGTTCGGCATTCCAGAAGAAGCCGCGCGGCCCGCTGGTTGCGGAACAAATGGTACTTCCAGAGCTGTAAAAAATGCAATATTCCCGAGTGGAAGATCACAAAGTACAAGAAAACACACTTCGACCAGCATCGCGGCTCTCTATTAAGAAAGGAGACGAATTAACGATTTCTTTCAGATAATACCAAATACAATCTTCTGGTACGGGAGGGATGAACGATTTATCTTTCCTGTCGATCTTGATAAGCACAGAAGACAATAGAAAAGAAATTCACAAAAAAAGGAGGTGAATAAGGAATGAAGAAAATCAGAACGAGAATGGGAGATGGCTCCCTTGTGGAGCTCACAGAAAGCGAATTGAGGCAAGAGTTTGAAGAAGGAACTCAAGATGCTGCCGAAAGAGGGAAGATTCCTGCGCTCACCAAAGATGAACTGGATCATCTCTTCGATATTTACAGCTCTCCTTCCCGGCCGGTAGGAGTGGAAATGGGAAACGAAGTTGTCTTTACCTATGATTCCACATGCGGCGAAGTTCAGCGCACCTTCACTCCGATAGACAGGACACAATCACTCCAACTGTTCGAAAGAATGTTGGGAGC
>JAGLRY010000509.1 GCA_023135995.1 Candidatus Aminicenantota bacterium
TTTTGAAAAAGGTCAATAGCCCCGTCACAATCACCTGAAAAGAAGAGAATATTCCCCATGCAGTGATTCAAAATGATCGAGAGGGGCTCCAATTCCAAGGCCTTTCCCATTTCGGCAATGGCTTCTTCAAAACGTCCTGAACTCTCCAATAAATGAGCGTACATATGCCGGGCCTCTACATCAGATGGGCTGAGTTGGATAGCTTTTTTATACTCCTTTTCTGCTTCGGTCCACTGCCATTCGAACCACAATATATAATTCGCATAGGCTCCATGTGTTTCGCCAACAGAATCGTCCACCTCAAGCCCTTTTAGAGCGAACTCCTTGGTCTTTGAGCGCGCCTCTTCATACGGCAACCAATGATAAAATCCGATCGTCGCATAAGCATCGGCCAAACCTGCGTAAGGGAGCGCGAATTTTGGGTCTTTTTCCAATGCCCGCTCAAAGTATTCGACGCTTCGCTTCATATCCTCTTCTGTTCTCTTGTTATAGAAATAACGGCCCTGGAGATAGAAATTATAGGCATCGGGATCGTTTGTGTGGCGCTTGACTAGCTTTGTCTTTTCGCCCTTCAGAAGTTTGAGCCTCAAATTGTCGACAATCGCCAGGGAGATCTCATCCTGGATTGCGAAGACATCGTCCATTTTTCGATCGAAGCGTTCGGACCAGAGATGATAGCCATCGGAAACATTGATGATCTGGGCAGTGATGCGCAGACGATTTCCGGCTTTTTGAACACTGCCTTCTAGGACTTTGTTAACGTCTAATTGTTTACCGATATCGCGGATGTCGACATCTTTTCCTTTGAATGAGAACGCCGACGTACGGGCAACCACTTTAAAGCCCTTGATCTTAGTGAGCGAATTGATGATAGCTTCAGAAAGCCCATCGCTGAAATATTCGTTCTCTGGGTCGGCGCTCATGTTAACAAAGGGCAAAACTGCAATGGAGGGAGGCTCATCTATGGCTTGGACAGCCGTTAAAATCTGAGTTTTATCCTCCAAATCAATAGATCTCAAGTCTGATAATAGGGCTTCCATGTCCCTGTAGCGATTGCGGGGATCTTTCTGTAAACACGCGTGTAAGATCATCTCAAAACCGACGGGCAGATCCTTTCGCAGGCTTGCGATCGGCTCCGGTTCTTCATTCAAGATCGAATAGATTGCAGCCTGGTCATGGGTACTTTTAAAGGGACGTTGACCGGCCAACATTTCGTAAAGAACACAGCCTAACGACCAGATATCCGTTCTGTGATCTATCTTTTCCCCAGAAGCCTGCTCGGGTGACATGTAGGCTACCGTACCCATAATTGTTGCGGTCTTTGTTAGATCAACTCCCCAGGTCAACTTTGCCAATCCAAAATCCATGATCTTCACCTGATCTTTTTGGGTCAGCATGATGTTGGCTGGTTTGATGTCGCGATGAACGACGCCGTTCTCATGGGCTTCTTTTAATCCTTCAACCGTATGTATGGCAATATCCAAAGCTTCCACGATCTTGAGGGAACCCGACGCAATTTTCTCTTTAAGACTATGGCCCTCAATGAAGGCCATAGAAATATAGGTCTTTCCATCCGATTCGTTGATCTCAAAAACAGTGCAGATGTTGGGATGATCGAGTGCAGCGGCAGCTTGGGCTTCCTGGATGAAGCGCTCTTTGGCCTCCTGGTCTCGCATTAACTCCGGCGGCAGAAACTTCAACGCCACTGTCCGTCTGAGCTTCGTATCCTCGGCCTTATACACCACACCCATCCCACCTTCCCCGATCTTTTCGAG
>JAGLRY010000051.1 GCA_023135995.1 Candidatus Aminicenantota bacterium
ACCCAGCCCAAATACAGATATTATCTGACAATGACATCTTCTCTTCTTGGCTGGACCGGAAGGGCTACTCCGAGCTAGCAGAGGAATTACGTCCTATCCACGGCAGCGGAGAACATTTGATCCAGTCACTCTGTAAAATCGTGGAAAAATGGAACAATATTTATAACGAAACAGCCAAACAGAATCGCTAGTGAAACTCCTTGACATTTCATTATTTCATCTGCTATATATCAATGTCATATTTTAACTTATATTAATAATAATATTTTTATTGACGGACTTTACAAAGGAGCAATCATAATCGTAATATCCACATAAGTGTCTTCTGCTCTCAAGGAAGAGTATTCCTTCCCCGAAGGCAAAATTGGGAATTAAAAAAAATATATATCATAATTAAATTTTGGAGATCAACATGCTTCATGATCAGGCAGAATTCGAAGGTATCATACAAAAACATCCCCAGGAAAAACGATCTCTGATTCCCATCCTTCAAGATTTCCAGGCCACATACAATTACCTCCCCCCCGTCGCACTCAACATGGTCTCTCAGACCTTAGATGTTCCCCTGATAGACATTATCTCTGTTGCATCGTTCTACAACGCATTCAGCCTGGAACCCAAGGGTGAACACCAGGTCACGGTCTGCATGGGGACAGCCTGTCATGTCCGGGGCGCTCCATTAATTCTCGAGGAATTCGAGCGAAATCTCGATATTGAAGCAGGCCACACACGGAAGGACGGCAAATACAGCCTGGACTCGGTGGCCTGTCTTGGGTGTTGTGCCATCGGACCGGTGGTCGTAGCAGACGGCGAATACTATGCCCAGACCAGTATCCGAAACGCGGGGAAGATCGTGAGGAAACTCGAAAAAAAAGAGAAGAGCGATGACTGAAACTAAATTGAAATCTTTCGAAGACCTAAAACAAAAAATCCAGCACGAATTCAAAAGAAAGGAAGAAGAGAAGCGCACAGTCCTCACCGTGTCCGCTGGGACATGCGGCCAGGCTAGAGGTTCCCTGAAAGTTGTCGAAGCTCTTGAAGAAACGATCAAGGAGAAAAAATTGGAAGACCGAGTGGCAGTCAAAATTACAGGCTGCCACGGGTTCTGCGAGGCTGAACCCAACATTATCATCCAGCCGCAAAATCTTTTCTACCAAAACGTTCAGCCCAAGGATGCAGAAGCCATCATCGAGGAGACAGTTCTCAACGACCAGGTTATCGACAAGCTGCTCTACAAGGAACACGACACCGGAGAGGTGAAATCAAGTGGGCCGGATATCGGTTTTTATAAGAAACAGCTGCGGATCGTGCTCGGAGACAACGAGCAGATCGAGCCCATAAAGATCGATGATTATTTTGCAGTGGATGGCTACAGTGCTCTAGCCAAAGTTCTCAAAGAGATGACTCCCGAAGAAGTCATCGAACAGATCAAACAGTCGGGACTACGAGGGAGGGGCGGAGCTGGTTTTCCCACAGGAAACAAATGGGCGTTCTCGAGGAAGGCCAAGAGTGATAAAAAGTATATCATCTGCAATGCAGATGAGGGGGACCCGGGCGCCTACATGGACCGCAGCCTGATGGAAGGGAATCCCCATCGAGTTCTAGAGGGCATGATCATCGGAGCTTATGCCATTGGTGCCGAAGAGGGCTACATCTACATTCGAGATGAATATCCTGTAGCGCTCAAGCACATCACTATTGCCATCAAAGACGCAGAAGCTCTAGGACTCCTGGGTGAGAACATTCTGGGATCAGGACTTAATTTTACCGTCCATATCTCCAGGGGTGCAGGTGCTTTCGTATGTGGGGAAGAGACGGCCATGATCGTCTCTATTGAAGGAGGCGTGGGTGAGCCCCGCCAGCGTCCGCCATTTCCCGCTGTGAGAGGCCTATGGAAAAAACCAACCAACATTAACAACGTGGAAACATGGGGCAATATCCCCATCATTATCAACAAAGGTGCTGATTGGTATGCAAAAATCGGAACCGAGGGCAGCAAGGGCACCAAAATATTTTCTCTTGTGGGAAAAATCAACAACACCGGACTCGTCGAAGTCCCGATGGGGATCACTTTGCGTGAAGTCATATACGATGTGGGTGGCGGCATCCCCGATAACAAAAAATTCAAGGCTGTCCAGACTGGCGGCCCCAGTGGAGGGTGTCTGCCAACTGAAAAGCTTGACCTCCCCATCGACTACGCCAGTCTCACTGCGGCTGGATCGATCATGGGCTCTGGCGGGATGATCGTCATGGACGAAAATACGTGCATGGTGGATGTAGCCAAGTACTTTCTGAATTTCCTTCGTGACGAAAGTTGCGGAAAGTGCATATCATGCCGTGAAGGCACACAGCGAATGTGGGAAATCGTCTCCAAGATCAGCGAGGGTCGTGGAAAGATGCAAGACTTAGACCTTCTCCAAGAACTGGCTGTAGCTGTCACAGATGCCTCCATGTGCGGGCTGGGTCAAACGGCAGCCAATCCTGTGCTGTCTACACTGCGTTACTTCAGGGACGAGTACGTAAGCCATATCCGCGATAAAAAATGTCCGGCGGGTGTGTGCAAAGAGCTCATCACCTACAGCGTCATTCCAGAGAATTGCACGGGATGTCTAGCCTGCAAAAAAGTCTGTCCGAGTGATGCTGTCAGCGGTGAGCTGAAAGAAGTCCATGTCATCGATATAGAGAAGTGCATCAAGTGTGGAGCTTGCTTTGAGGCTTGCAACTTCGATGCCATTAAAGTGGAGTGAGGGAACTATGATCAAGATGCTTATAAACAACCTGGAGGTTCAGGCCGAAGAAGGCTGGACTATCCGTGATGCCTGTGAATTTTATGGCCTCGAAATTCCGACTCTCTGCTACAATCCCGGTCTGAGCAATTATGGTGGTTGCCGTTTATGCTTGGTCGAGGTGGGAAAAGCCCCCAACACCAAGCTTGTCAGCTCCTGCACCTATCCCTGCGAGGAGGGACTCGATGTCCACACGGACACCAAGAGAGTCATCAAAGCTCGAAAAATGATGATCGAGTTGATGCTGTCTGTTGCTCCCGGCTCCAAGATCATTCAGGACTTGGCATCAAAGTTCGGTGTCATGCAGATGCGCTACGACGTCCGCAACGAGGAATGT
>JAGLRY010000510.1 GCA_023135995.1 Candidatus Aminicenantota bacterium
ATAAAGCTTCTATCTATTATTTCTTCTCTTCAGCCCAGCCACCCTCTTCTTCGCATCCTCAACCTCAGTAATACCAGGGTCAGCGTCTTTCCAGAGGTCGAGGAATTTCTCGTAGCGCTCAATGGCTAGGGCTCTTTTTACTTTAAACCTCATTCCTTCTCCTCGATCCAGAGGTGTTCAAGCTCCCAGATTGGGAAAATACGCTCAAGATTTTTGAGGCCCTTGATCCGGCGGTGCGCAATGGTCGAAAAGACCCGCGGCAGCAGAAACGTCATGGGCATATCCTCAACAAAAATCGGCATGATCTTTTTATAAATACTGTCAAGCTTATCAGGATCCATCTCCAACAGCGCCATATCAAGCAGCCGGATGATCTCCGGATTCTTATAACCGAGGGGAGATTCTTTCCCGAATAACTTTGCATCACCGTATCTTGGATGGGTTAACGTACCTTCGACGAGAAAGAATAATGCCTCAAAGTCACCGGTCTGTATGCGCTGCATGATAAAAAGTTCGTCCAATAGCTGGATTTCCATTCGAACTCCGATCCTTCGAAATTGATCCTGAACATAAATGGCACTTTCTTTAGAGCCTGGTAACGATGAGGAAATTAGTGCAGAAAAGTGGAACTCTTTTCCTTCTCGCTCTCTGATTCCATCTCCATTGGTGTCGCGCCATCCATGCTTTTCGAGGATCTTACGGGCTTGGTCCGGATCATTCGGTAATGGATCCGGATAAACACCTTTTCGAAACTGACGCCAAGTTGTAATCGTATCCAGAATGGGGACATCATCAGGGTAGTTCAATAGACCGGATAGCTCGACTCTGTTAATCGCCATTGTTAAGGCACGGCGGATTTCTTTGTTCCGGAACAGAGGATGATTATGGTTCCAATAAATCGAAGTGACTTGATTAGCCCAGCTGTAATAGGAGCGAAAGCGGTCATCCCCTTTGAGTTTCAGAACATCGGACCTGTCGAAAAATTCCGCAGCATCAATACTCCCGCTCATCAGTTCGGGTATTATATTGTTAGTAAACTTCAGAACCACCCGGTCGATCTTTGGCTTTCCCCGGAAGTATTCAGGATTGGCTTCAAGTTCCACCATGATCTTTGGCATATGGCGAACATACCGGTAAGGACCGTTTCCGACCGGGTGAGACCAGAAATCCCATTCATAGAAATCCTCTAAATCGAGGTTTTCGAGAAGATGTTTGGGATAAAAGGCCTCAAGGTCATAGGTGTTCATCCTGTCCTTGGGTCTGTTAAAGATAACCCGGCAGGTGTAATCATCGATGACCTCGACTGCAGATTCGTGGCCTTTCAGCTTCGCTCTCATATCCATTGAGAATTTGATGTCATGCGCGGTTACGGGCATACCATCATGCCAGCGGACATCCTTTCTTAGATAGTATGTCCACTCCCTATAATCCGGGGAGTGCTCCCACCGCTCTGCCAGGGCGGGCTGCAGGTCACCGAATTCATCCCAGTCAAAGAGTGGAATGAACATCAGGTATGTCGCTTCATATCCCCAGTATTCATGATTAAAAATCGTTTCATCACCCGGATAGGCAACTATGATCTTCGATTCACCCGACTGAGTCGATTCCCTTCGGTCACATTGGATGAACATAACGATAATCAAAACAATACACAAAAAAGACATAGAGTGTTTTACTGTCATTTATCCTCCTCGATCCAGAGGTGCTCACTGAATTGATACAGATTGAGCTAAAAATATAAGAATTTCCTTTTAGGGATTGCAACAAATCTTGCGCAATTTTTCGTGATTTCCACCTGCTTACATAGCTTAATAAACATATCACAAGCAAACTGGCACTCAGGGCATTTTATTCCCATTGT
>JAGLRY010000511.1 GCA_023135995.1 Candidatus Aminicenantota bacterium
TTAACATGGAGGCCATCAACGAAGTACATCTGCACAAAGGCGGGTTTGAATCCAAATACGGCGGACGATTGTCGAGTGTCATGGAACTCACCGGAAAAAATGGCAATGAAAAAAAGCTTAGTGGCGGAGCGGGAATCAGCCTGCTCAGTATGAATGCACTTGCGGAGGTCCCCTTGTTCGAAAAAGGATCGTTTTTTATAGCCGGGAGGAGGTCCTATCAGAGCCCTCTTTACAATGACATTCTGGGCATGTTTGATAATACTCCGGGGCCTGGCGGTGCTCAGGGCAGGCCCGGCGGCGGCGGAGGAAAGTTCGGCGCCATGTTCGACACGCAACCCTCGTCCTATTTTTACGACTTGAATGCTAAGCTCTCTTTCAATCCATCCCCCAAAGACCTCTCATACTTAAGCCTTTATAACGGGAGGGACAATATCGACAATTCAAGAGAGCTGAATATTCCCGCAGAATTCCTGGAGAGGATGGCCGAAAGGGGTTTTGAGGTAGAGGGAGACATCAACATCACAGACATCCAGGAATATGGGAACACAGGAGTTGGCACAAATTGGTCAAGGGCCTGGAGTGGAAACTTCCAGAGCAGCCTCCTTTTGACATATTCCAATTACATAAATACAAGAGACCGCTCATCGCAGGGCAACTTCGGGCGGCCCGTAGATGATGAAGAGGAAGAAGATGATGACACACCAAGGCCAAGATTCCGCGGCCGAGGCACGGTCGAGGATAATAACATCGAGGACATCACCTTCCGATTGGACAATTCCATCCTTTTTCCCAAGAATCACACTCTGGAATTCGGAATTCAGGTCACACAAAACGACATCAAATATTCTTTTGAAATGGATGATATTGAAGAAGAAGACGAAGATGACACTGACGATCAAGGCCCAAGAAACCTGTTGGGGATTCTGAATAGAGATGACAAAGGGACTCAGTATTCCGCTTATCTGCAAGACAGATGGACTGTTTTCGACAGATTAACTATCACGCCGGGCATAAGAACGACCTACTTTGACAAGACAGGAGAGACTTTTTTTGAGCCCAGATTTTCGCTCACACTGGGTTTGACAAACCATATCAGTTTAAAGGGCGCCTGGGGAAAATATCACCAGATCGTGAACATGATCACCCGTGAGGATATCATGCAGGGAAACCGGGAGTTTTGGGTCCTTTCTGATGGCGAAACGATTCCCTTTGGCTCGGCCACTCATTATATTGCCGGCATAAGCTTTGAAACCGATGAATTTTTGTTTGATATAGAGGGGTATTATAAAAACCTGAGTGGTTTGTCTGAGTTTTCTATCCCTTTTACTCCAACACGGTTCGATCAAGATGTCGATTACAACCAATACTTCTATACGGGGACTGGTGTAGCCAAGGGTATCGAATTCCTCTTGCAGAAAAAATACGGAAAATATACCGGCTGGCTGGGCTACACGTTAGGCAAGGTAGAATATTACTTTCCTGAGCTTAATGAAGATCCATATCCAGCCCTGCACGACCAGGCACACGAGTTTAAGATCGTCAACAGTTATGAGTGGAACAACTGGACATTCTCGGGGACATGGATCTTTGCGACTGGAAAACCATACACAGAACCCATCGGAGTGGAAGAGGTCACGCTTTACAACGGTTTTACGATCGATCAAGTGGTTGTCGGTGAAAAGAATGGTGCAAGGTTGCCAGATTACCACCGGTTGGATCTGTCGGTGACCTATGATTTCAGTTTGGGCGGGGCCACGAATTCAGTTTTGGGGTTGACTCTATTCAATGTGTACAACCGAAAAAATGTCTGGTACAAGGAATTTGAAGTGCTCGAGGGTGAACTGATCGAGAACAATATCATCTATATGGGATTTACGGTCAACGTGTTTTTCAGCATAAAGTTCTGATCCCGAATCAAAAAAGATGTTTTTTCTTGCACAGTATCAGATGTGCTGTGGTTCAGTTTGTAGATTCTTGGTTTTCATTCAAAGAGAGCTGGAGAGACGCCCAGACATCGAGGCCGTTGGGCATCTTGGGCCTTTGGCCACCGCGGCGCCCCAT
>JAGLRY010000512.1 GCA_023135995.1 Candidatus Aminicenantota bacterium
TGAACTTGCCATTTTGAATGTGTTACACTCATTCCAGGCTGTTAGCAGTCAGAAATTGAGGAAAATTGTGAGGAATTTTTGTCAACCACCAATCGAATTTCCTATCTTTATAATGAAAAAGTAGCATTAAGCGGAATCATCTTTTTTTTCACTCTCATTCTCTTCATCCTCTCTTTAATCCAATTTTCTCCTCCGAATCCTTCACCAGAGGATGCTCCTAAGGATGAATTTTCCGCACGCAGAGCTTGGAAACACCTGGAATTCATCGCTAAGGATCCTCATCCCTCAGGCTCTAAAAGACAACAAGAAGTGTATGAGTACTTAATCGAGACATTAACCTCTTTTGGTTTGAAGCCTGAGACACAATCCTCATCCGAGCATATGTTAAACAATGCACTCTTAAAGAACATACTCGCGAGAATCAATGGAGAGAATCCGGATGGTGCCATAATATTGATAGCTCACTACGATTCGGCGACACACGCTCCCGGTGCCACTGACGACGGCAGTGGAGTGGTGTCCCTGCTCGAAGTCACAAGAGCTTTACAGATTAGCGGGCCCTATAAGAATGACATCATCCTACTTTTAACGGATGCAGAGGAAGACGGACTCATAGGTGCAAGTACCTTTGTCAAAAAGCACCCCTGGTTCAAGGATGTCGCATTCGCCATAAATCTGGAAATGGCGACAACAACCCCAGTTTTTATCATGGGAATTTCGCCTGATAACGGATGGATCATCAAACAATACGCCCGTTCTACAACTCGTCCCTTTGCCAGCTCAATTCTCTATGATGTCCATTCTTATCTTGGATACGGTGACGACCTCATGCCCTTCCTCGGGGCGAATATCCCTGGAATCGGACTCTCAACAGTGCATGTCTTTCCTGAGTATCATACGAAGGACGACAAACTGGCAAACGCAGACATAAGAAGCATACAGCATCTAGGAGAGCAGACTCTGGCTTTTGCCAAACATCTGGCACAGATTGAGTTGGCAGACACCAAAGAAAAAAACAGAGTGAACTTCAATCTCTGGGGACCGGTTTTCATTCATTATCCACAGAGTCTCGTGATCCCAATGACCTTGATCACAACACTCCTTCTGTTGGCATTTCTTATTTATGGGTTTATCAAGCGTAAACTCCGCTTCAGATTCGTGGTTTTTTGTGCTCTCCTCTTCTTCCTCGGTCTTTTTTTCATTTCGTTGCTGATTTCAAGATTGAGTGAGATGATGACACTGATCATTCCGGGTGAAAATTTTGCATCTTACAGCCCGCACATTAAAAATGACCAGTTCTTTATTTTTGTCTTTGTGTTGCTGGCTATTTCTTTAACTCTGTCTCTGCTTGCCTATTTTATGAAAAGGACCGATTACGAAAACATCCTTGCTGCTGTGATGGCCGTGTGGCTTATCTGTCTCTGGATAAGCAGCATCATCTTGCCTGATTCCAGCCATATATTCACATGGCCTTTACTCTTCTTCATAGTATTTGTGTTCTTGGATGAGCTGCTCCATGATTACGTAAAAAAACGGAATATGGGACCTTATGTTTCTTACATCCTGCGACTTGCTGCAGTTTTGCCGTCTCTACTTCTGATTGTTCCTCTGCTGTATTTATTTTATCTCGGTACTGCCTTGGAATTCGTCTCACTGATTTGCGCTTTCACATTCCTCCTGACCCTGCTGTATCTTCCGCTCATCAAGGAGATGCTGAGCGGAAAAATCAGAAGAATACTGTTTGTCGCAATCAGTCTGACTGTGCTCTACTTTGCGGGGAATATGATCTATTTCTACTACTTCGCTTAAATACTTCCCGCTAATATGTGAGAGTAAAATGATACTCCGGTCTATACTCCAACACCCGCAGGGGCCTGCCCCTGCGGAAACAGGGGAAAGATGTGCAGGGCCGGAGTCGATGCCTTTCATATGCCAATCATT
>JAGLRY010000513.1 GCA_023135995.1 Candidatus Aminicenantota bacterium
AAGGACCTTCTGGCACAGACTGTCTGAGATCCCGAATTCGGATTCAAAATATCCGGGTTCCGATTGCGCGATCTTAGAGCAGCTCCACGGCACAGCAGACATCACGGCAGCCGCAACAGACGCCTGTGTCGTGGTTTTCAGGAAAGTGCGTCTAGAGATTTTTTGCATAAAGTCCTCCTTTGATATTTAATACTTTTGGATTTATACATAGATTCCTACATAGAACAATACACATTGTATATAGATTATTACGTAAAAATAACCTCATTGGTTTCAAGAAAAGAAAAAAAATGTGATCAATCCGGATTTTTGAGCTCCTCCAGTAGCGCTTTCGCTTCTCTCTCTTTATATCCTCCCAGATATACACATCTTTCCAGATTAGTGATGGCTTCGCGTTTATTTCCCAGATCATAAGAGAGTTTTCCTATCCAGTAATAGGATTCCGGGTCATTGGGAACCCACTCGATGGCCTGTTTGTATTCTTCCAGTCCCTCATCCAGCATTTTCTTCCCAACATAGATCTCGCCCAAGGATTTGTGCGAATCGAATGTCACAGGAGTGGCCCTGATCGTCAGCGAATAGTCAAGATCTTCCGAAGAAGAGCCTTTCCTCACTTTGGGTTTTTTCGCCCCTTTGTCTCTCTTGATCGCGATCTTGAAGTTTTCCTCAGCCAAATCCACATTTTTCGTGGCATGATAGACCAACCCGATATTGTAATAGGCAAGCGCATCCTTGGAATCGATCTTGATGACTTGCTGGTAGGCCCGAAGAGAACTCTCGAAGTCCTGAAGTTTATAAAATATGTTCCCGATCAAGTCGTAAGCATCTCGATATTTGGTCTCGATCTCAGCGGCTCGCCATGCATATTTGAGTGCTTTCCCCAGAACCTCCTGGGCATTGTAGAGCTGGGCAAGGTTGTAGTTCAGGCTCGCCGACTCGTCATAGATCTCAAGAAAATTAGCCAACCAACTGGACGCGTGCGCCAACTGGCCATTCTTCAGGAGCTGGAGAGAATAATCATTGACGATCTCAGAGCACGAATCGGGCTTTGTGTGGAAGACATGGACGTATTTGATCTCGATCTTATCCACAAACTTTTTCGTTAGCTCAGGCGGCGTGCCAACCTTTGTCCAATGCCGCTTCTTCAATGCTTGTTCGAGAAGGTACTTCGCATCAAAATCGATGGGATCCATCCGGACGACCTCTTGAAGAAGAGCCGTGGCTTTCTCGAATTGGTTTTTGCTGAGGTAGATCCTGGCTAGATTCTTTCGTATTTCAACGATGTAGGGCTTCCGCCTGAGGGCATCTACATAGCTGTTGATCGCATCATCTGTCTCTGTGAGCTGATTGTGGGCATAGCCTTTTAACATATAAAATTGGGCGCGGGACCCAACCTCTCCCAAAACTCTTCGCACCGTCATAAATCCTGACAACCAGTCTGCCTTTTGGAATTCAAGGTCTATGAACTGACTGTAACAGCACACAGGATCATAGCCTGCAGCAAGAGCCATATTAAAGCTCTGCAAGGCTTTTTCAAAATCGACAGATGTCTTTTGGATCGCACCGAGGACAAAATAAGGAATGCCCAGGTTTGGATTTTTTTCGAGCATCTTTTCGATAGCTTTTTCGACCTTTTCTTTATCTTTTTCTTTCTCAGGTTTCAGCGGTTTTTCTCTACCATAAGCCCTGGCGACCATGTAGTCCAGCGGCACAAACAGTGTCAGTTTATCCTTTTCTTCTTTTTCCTTTGCTAAAGCCTCCAGGTCCTTTTTCTTGATCTTCGTCTCTTTTCTTATTTCCTCGAGGAACAGGTTATTAAAGTCCTCGCAGATCTCAATCGCGTCGTCCTTTTTGTCCTGGAGAAAATAGACATAAGCCAACACAACTCGAGCATTCAGTGAGTTGGGAAATAAAAACCGCTCTTCCTGGAGGACGCGGAGGGCATCATCCTGCCTCTTCATTCGTATATAGGTCAGTGCCATGCTGACTCTGATATCTTCTTTATTGGGATCTTCAGAAATAGCTCTCTCGAAATGCTGGAGTGCCTGAGTGTAGGCCATGAGGTCCAGGCTTTCCAATCCCCTTTTATAGTAATCTGCAGCATGAAGGAGAACAGACAGAAACCCCACGATCAAAAAAATGGAGAAGAATTGGTATCTTTTTTTCATGGTCCTAATCTCTCCTTTTTGGGCTAGATAATTATTATGGCACATGAAAATAATATGGTCAAACCACCAAAAAAGGGGACTGGTGCATTTTTCCAGAGGTAATCAAAAAAGGCACCTGTCACCTTTTTTTTGTAGGGTCCGTTTCCCAAACGGACCATTCGGATATTTGGTGTTGCACAAATCCTTGGTCAGTTCGGGGAACTGACCCTACACAAAAAGGATTAACCCGCGTCTTTGAGCTCGCGCGGAAAGTACTTGTCGAAGAGATAGCGCCGGCCATCCCATA
>JAGLRY010000514.1 GCA_023135995.1 Candidatus Aminicenantota bacterium
CGTAAAGCGATTTCTGATGGCAGTGGCCGTGGGCGTTCTTTCTTCGATTTCATCCGGCTCTGTATGGCAGACGCCACAGGTAGGGACCTTGACCAAGAGTTCTTTTATCTGATTTTTTTAATCGAGCAGCCGAAAGAAAAAATCAAAATCATTGATTTGGTGATTTCAATCGAAAATTTTCCCAGGATTGAGAATGTAATTAGGGTCGAAGGCCTTTTTTAAATGTTTGAGAACATTGACTTGGTTCGCTCCGAGATTCATAGAGAGATAAGGTTTTCTCAGAAGCCCGACCCCGTGCTCAGCGGTGATCTTTCCATCCAATTGAATCGTTGCGGTGTAAAGATCTTTTTGTGCCCGTTCGATCTTTGTATCCCATTCTTCATCAGTAATACTGCCTTTAAAAAGGAGAATGTGGACATTGCCATCGCCCGCATGGCCGAATGACATGGATTCGATCTTATGCTCTCCAGATATTTTCTGAATCGTCTTGACCAGCGTGGGGATTTGATTCCTGGGGACCACGACATCCAGGCTTTTGTACATTCCTCCCACCTGGTTCGCCGCCTCGAACAGACACTTTCGTCCTTCCCACATCCGTTCCCGGTCAGGTCTTGTCATAGCCACAAGTATATCGTAGGCCCCATTTTTTTCGCATATCTCTCCTACCTGATTGCGACTCTCTTCGAGTGCTTCCTGATGATTCCCATCCAGAGTTATCAGTATATGAGCGGCGGCATCCCGAAAGACCAGTTTTCGTTGAATGTGATTCTCGGCCAGTTCGAAGCAATTCCTCTCCATGAATTCTATGGCGGTGGGCACGATTCTGGCCTCGATGATCTCAGAAACTGTATGGGCAGCTTCTTCCAGCGTCGAATAGGGCACGAGAAGATCCATCCTGAGCCGAGGAAGAGGGATGAGCCTCAGTACGATTCGGGACACAACGGCAAGCGTGCCTTCTGAGCCGACCATGAGTTGGGTCAGGTTATATCCCGTGACGTCTTTGACTACTTTTCCTCCTGTCTGAATCGTCTTCCCGCTGGGAAGCACAATATCCAGGCCATACACGTAATCCTTAGTGGTTCCGTATCTCACGGCACGGCTCCCTCCTGCCCCTTCAGCCACATTCCCGCCAATGCTACAGCTATCTAAACTGGCTGGATCAGGAGGATAAAAGAGCCCTTCAGACTCTACGGTTTCTTGGAGTTGACCTGTTATGATCCCGGGTTCGGCAATCGCCATCAAGTTCTCCCGGTCAATCTCGATGATCCTGTTCATCCTTTCGCATGAGAGAACAATTCCTCCATAAATAGGAACGGCACCTCCGCTCAGACCAGTACCAAGCCCGCGGGGAGTAACAGGGATGTTTTCGCTTCGTGCGAGGCTAAGCACCTCTTTGATTTCATCCGCAGAGGAAGGCAACACAACAGCTTCAGGTGGATGAGACAATCCTAAGGTTTCGTCATGAGAATATTTTTCTCGAGTTTCATCATCATTGAACACAGATTTAGGACCCGATATTTCGACAAGACGCCTGAGAACAGCGCCATTAACCTCATTATATCCCAACTTTGCAGTCATGGATTCAGCCTTCTCCTTGCTTTTATCATCGGGAAAGCCCAAAGTCAATTCTCTGTTAAGAACGACATTTCTGTATTAAAGAACATGCCGATATCACTAGAAAAAGAAAGCAATGAATATGTTGACTAGGGAATCACGCTTTTAAGTCTTGTGGGTGATGTCAAAAAGAGACTTCCCCACTGATGCGTTCGCGGAGTGCCTGCTCAAAATCTTTAAGTTTTGCCTCTTCCACGTTGCTCCTTGAGATTCATTAGCTTTTCAGAATTTCTTGCCATACCGCCAAAAGCATATTGACATAGTTCTGCGTGCTGCTGCAGCCCATAAGACCTATTCGTTAGAAAGAATGCGTACTTGAAAAGGTCCGTATTACAACTTTCCCTTTGTTCCGTGACGAATGATAGCGGCGGCGCCGACGGCGATCAAGACAGCAATCACCGTCCCCAAATTAAACAGTCCTTTCTCGGAAAACCATACGATGGAATACCCCAATGCCCCAACAAGCAGGGAATAATAAACAAATGGCAATAATGTCTTGCGAATCACAAGCCCCTCTTTGCCCAGCAGTCCTACGACGGCTGAAGCG
>JAGLRY010000515.1 GCA_023135995.1 Candidatus Aminicenantota bacterium
CCTTTTTCCAGGGGTGAACGGAAAAAGGGACTGTCACCTTTTTCTTTTCCCAAACGGTCCTCCGTGCGGTCCGTTCGGTGAACGGACCCTACATTATTCACCGCTGCGGTCTGTTCGGTGAACGAATCCACCAAGAATGATGATTGTTCTTTTTTTTATTTAGTGCAAGACAAAAAGAAATTATGTGGGTAGAATAAGGGATTAAAAAAATAAGGAGGAACGATGAATCGAAAATCCCGTTTTGGTCGAAGGTCTTTCATGAAGAAATCTGCCGCCGGTGTGATCGGTGCAGGAATTGCTGCTGGTAGTGGTTGGGCGCAAACCGCACAAGAAGAGAAACAGGCACCTCTGAAGATAAAAGAGTACCGCACCCTGGGACGCACCGGATTCAAGGTTTCCGACATCGGGGCAGGCTCTATCATGGACGAAGGTGTTCTCAGTGCCGCCCTCGATGCCGGAGTGAACTACATAGATACAGCAGAGGAATACCCGGGCCATCATAAAGTCGTGGCCAATGTGATGAAGGACCGCGACCGTAAATCGGTCTTCATCAGCACAAAGCTGATCGTCGAAGAGGATAAATCCAAAGAGGGATTTCTCAAGCGCGCTCGCAAGTGTCTCGAAGAGCTCAACATGGAATATGTCGATTGCCTGATGATGCACAGTGCCGAAACGGTCGAGTCATTGAGCACCGAAGGATTTCATGGCGCTATGGATGAACTCAAAGCCGAGGGAAGAATCCGCTACGTTGGCGTGTCCAACCATGGGTCTTTCTGGTTCAAAGACTCGGAAGAAACCATGGGAAAGGTGCTTCTAGCAGCCGCTGAGGACGGCCGTTTTGATGTGTTCCTCCTTGCCTATAATTTTCTCCAGATGGATCAGGCTGAGGAAGTGCTAAAAGCGGCCAGTAAAAAAAATATCGGAACAGCATTGATGAAAACCACTCCCGTGGCTCTCTATCACTCCATAAAATCTAGCGTCGAACGAATGGAGAAAGAGGGCAAGGAGATCGATCCATTCTATACCGAAGGTGTGAAGCGATACCAGGACAAGTATGACCGTGCCCAAGGATTCCTCAAGAAATATAACCTTCAGAATCCCAAGGAGATCAAAGCGGCCGCTGTGAAATTTGTTCTGAGCAATCCAGATGTCAGTACTGTAACCTGTCTGGCAAAAACTTATGAAGACATGGAGGGTTTTCTCCGCCTCTCAGGGACCAAGCTGACCAAACCCGATCAAGCTAAACTGGATGCTTATCGAGAGGGATGCGGGGAACTTTACTGTCGCCACGCATGCGGCGAGTGCGAACCGCAATGCCCTCACGGAGTTCCGGTCAACACCATCATGCGGTATCACCACTACTTCACAGCCCAAGGCCGCGAGAAAGAGGCCATGCTTAAATACGCCAATATCCCCGGAGTAAAAGCCGATGTCTGCGGCAGTTGCAATGGCCCCTGCGAATCCGCCTGTCCCTACAATGTCCCCATACAGGGCAAACTCATACTCGCACATACACAACTCACCATGCCGTAAATAGTGCCAAATTATTATTCGATCCCTCCCGATCTGTCAAAGGACCATGGCC
>JAGLRY010000516.1 GCA_023135995.1 Candidatus Aminicenantota bacterium
GTTTCGTCTTTAAACATAATGACCAAAGTATATATGCTGAGGGCTGTGCCAAAAGGAATAGCGAGCAGATTGAGGAAACTGACGACCATGGCCAATATCCGTGCCCATTCTTTCTTCTTGAGAAGGCCGATCCCGGCTATAACTTCTGGGAGAGAAAATATGCCAATAATCGCGCTAACAAATACACCAACGCCGCGAAGGATGTAAATCCCCTCCTCACTGATGTCAGGAATAAAAGAGACTCCTATGAGTGTCGAAAAAATGATAAACGCCCAAAGTAGTCCCAGACCGCCGTAGACGATCCAGAAGACCGAAATTAATTTGATATGTTTTTCCATGTTCACCTCCTCTCTATAATCGAAAAATTATTTTCTGATCTATTTTATTTTATTACAAATATCTTCCCATCTAAACCTAAAATCAAAAAAAGGTCTTCCATTTCCACCCCCAAATTAAAAATTATTCGTCTTTATCCCACTCATCGAAGGGAATCTCCCGCTTTTTTAAAAAATCGTCAATCTTGGTCTCCATGTCTTTGAGATGAGTTCCCCGCCAGAACACACGTCCGCAATCCGGACAGAGTGCGAATGTGTCTGCATTTTCAAAGACAAAAGGCGTGACGAGGTTTTTCGCTTTCTCTCTTGGAAGGTCTTTTATTCGAACGTTACACTCGATGCAACGGGAGTTTGGCTTGACATCCTTCCAGAGGTCGAAATAGTCCAAAACCTGCTCAACCTGCGTGCGCCAATTTTCACTCTCTATAAAAAGCGATGTATCTCCCTTTGATTTCTCGATCAGCCCCGTATCTCTTGTGAGGAGAATTCTGTCTTCATTCGTGGCGATCTCAAGGAGATCATCATCTTCGATCTTACTGAAAAAGACAGCGTTAAATCCAAGGATTTTCAACCACTTGGCCAACTTGCCAAGCATACAATCCACAACAAATTTCATGTCTCCTCTCAAAAGGATGATAGAGAATCTGCAAATACATTTCAACCTTGACGCGGCAAAAGCGATTGCCCGAATTATTCCTCAATGTGATGAATGACGGATATCTGTGAGGCTAGAGTCCAAGAAATTGGACGCTGAGACCGGAGATGAAGATCATCACACCGGCCAATGCATGGGCATATTTCTCCAGCTTCCCCAGCCGAACAAAACTCACGCCATAAGATGCGATGGCAATGATGACGAGCATCGTGAGGATCGTAACGATTCCAAATGTGAGTGCTACGATAACCACTCCTCTTAGGTTGTGCTTGGCCGCAGGATACATGATCAACGGGATCAGCGGCTCGCAGGGTCCGAACACAAATATGGCAAAGAGGATCCAGGGTGTGATGTTCGCTTTCTTTTTCTGATCATGAACATGAGTATGGGCGGACTCATGGGTGTGCACGTGCTCGTGTGTTTCTCCATCGCCATGGAAATGGATATGCTTATGCGGTTTTTTCCGGATGGCCCTGTGCAATCCCCAGATAAAGTAGGCAAATCCGAAAGCGATGAGGAGCCATGCTGCCGCGCTCCCACGAAAAGACTCTATGGCTTC
>JAGLRY010000517.1 GCA_023135995.1 Candidatus Aminicenantota bacterium
ACCCAGTCAGATATGGCATTGAAAGTGCTCTCCCAATCTCTCTTCATTTTCTTTAGCTCTTCCCCCACCTTCTTGCGCTCGGTGATGTCGAGATTGTATTCTATCATCTGAAGCACGTTTCCTTTGTTGTCGAAAATGGGGTAGCCACGGATTTCAAAAAATCTGCGGTTGCCGCTTTTATCGAAGTGAATATGTTCCATAACTGTCGGCTTTCCCGTTTTCTTTACATTCTCAAGTGGGCACGGATGTTCGCCTGAACATGGTTTACTTCGGTCATGAATCAGGGCGTAGCAGGTGATACCCTCAGATATTTCAGCTATCCCAGAGGCGGAATTGGCCATCGTTATTTTGTAATCTCTTGCATCTATAACATAGAATGGATGGGATAATGATTCGATAACGTTATTCAAGTATTCGTTTTGTTGCTTGATTTTCTCTTCCCCCCGCTTACGCTCCGTGATGTCTTCAGCAATCCCGGCGATGCGATGGACTTCGCCTCTTTCATTTCGAAGAGGAAAAGCATGAGCCAAAATCCAACGTATTGAGCCATCTGGATGAACAATCCGATATTCCGGGAATTTCGTGTCAGACAAATCCCCACTGCTTTTTTTATTAATTGCATCAGCCACTCGTTCTCGATCTTCTGGTTCGATTGACTCAAGCCATGAACGAGGGGATTCGTATAGACTTTGACAGGAGCGCCCCCAAACCTCTTCGTAGGCCGGGCTGATGTAGTGTATTTCGTTCCAATCAGGAGTGCCAATCCAAAAAACCTGGTTGATATTCTCAGCCATCTGCCGGAACTTTTCTTCACTCTCCTTGAGCTCATCCTCTAACTTTTTACGCTCCGTGATGTCGAGTGTATAAATGTTAACATAATGTGATTCCACGACAGGCGCAAAAGAAAGGGATAATATCCTGTCACCGCATTCAACTTCAGCCTGTCGGCTCACTCCGCTGTCAAGTACCTTCTGTATGATCTGATGCCATTTGTCAGCAATGGGCTGGCCTTCCTGGTATTGCCAGGTGTTCAGTAGAGAGGAGCTTGCCTTGTTACAGTAGAGGACAGTGCCATCTATTGAGATGCGGAGAACCGGATTCGGGTTCTCGCCAGGAAACTTGGCCAGAGCTGCAATTTCTTCCTCAGCCTTCTTGCGCCCGGTGATGTCCGTTTCCCTGCCCTGAATGCCAATTTGCCTGCCCTCCTCGTCAAGTAGTGGCTTCCAAGAACTCGAACACCACTTTGTCTTTCCATTCTTCGTAACGATGCGAAACTCCTCACCTAAGAAAGTTGAGCCTTTAAACAGATTTTCCCACAATTTCATCATCCTCGTTTCATCATCTGGATGGATATAATCAGTGAAATTCTGCTCAGAGAGCTCTTTTGTTGTGTAGCCGGTCAATTGCTCAAACGCCGGATTCACATATAAGAGTTGGCGGTCCATATTGTATGCAAAGATAGTATCTTCGGTGTTTTCTAGAATGAGGCGAAGTTTACGCTCACTCTCCCGCAGCGACTCCGCTGCCTGCTTTTCCTTCATCCGAAGCTGCCCTCCCTCAAGTCACCTTCTTACCTTGAACAAAATGTCTTCTGTCTCAGCGGGCTTCAGCATATAGTTGTCAACGCCTATCCTGAACGCATCAATGATGAAATCTGTGTCTTTGTATCCAGTTAGGATTATGGTTGTGGTTTCGGGGCTCAGGTCTTTGATCTTTTTCACCACAGCAAAGCCATCAACCCCTTCCATGACCAAGTCTGTGATTACTAAATCGAAGGTATCCTTCTCAAGCAGCTCTATAGCTTTTTCTACGCTCTTAGCTTTAACTAGATCGTATCCCTCATCTTCAAGCACCTGCCCGAGGTCCGAAAGGACAACCTCATCGTCATCCACCAACAGTATTTTATATTTGTTCATGCCTGTTCCCCTAGAATTCAGCCCAAAACCCTTGAATCAATTGCAGTATAGTGGATTAAGAAAAAATTTACAGGATACAGTTCTAAGGATAGCCATAAGACTCATTTTCCGCAAGTTCTTCTTCCACCTCATCCACCAGGCTCTCAAACATCGCCTGAA
>JAGLRY010000518.1 GCA_023135995.1 Candidatus Aminicenantota bacterium
AGAAAATTAAAATTAGTTGTCAAGAGAGTGCGTCAGATTTTCTGTGTCCTCAATAAGACAATTACGCTGTAAACACTGTTCTCAAAATCCAGTTCACCTTGCGGTGAGTGTGGGTTCGAGACAGGCTGGGGGGAGCAGTTTTTCCTGAGAAAATCCATAATAAGGGAATATATAACTAAATTGGTTGTGGATTCCAGTGATTCAAAAATGCTGAAACTGAGGCTCAGTTTTGAGGAGCGATATCAAAGATTTCCATTCGGTCCCATTCCAGCCAGTAGTTCAGGGCAAGTTTCCGGACATGTTTCCAGTAATCTTCTGTATTCAGGCCGTAAAGCTCAATTCCTGTCCTTATATCGCTCCTGATGGTATACCAGTACTTCTCTTTCAATCTGAGACAAACGCTTTTTGCTTTAAAAGTGAAGTTTGCTTTCGGCTGGAAAGGAGGATCAGGGGAAACTGTAATCAATCCGTGTCCGATAGTTCCGCCAGTGCTCACCTGCAAGCCGTCATTCATGCAGCTCAAGGGGGGTGTACTTCCTGCATGCGAGAGGATTGAGATGTCATCCACACCAATGTGAAAATACTGGCGAGCTCTCAATCCCATTTTTGCTCCGGCTACTGCATAAATTCCCAGATGGCCATGCAGCTCGTTGGTGAGCACACCTATGCGCCACTCTTCTTTACCGTGTTTTTGGATGATGCCATTCATGTAGGGCCGAACATCATCGGCGTAAAGCTCTTGCAAATCGGGAAAGCCTTTAAAGACTTTGCTCATGACTTGATTTCGGCTTGTTAATATCTCTAAGTACTTGGCTTTAACTCCTTCCCAATCTTGCACCTGGAATAGTTTATGGGGAGCTGATTTTTTGCTTGTTTGGGATACGAAAAGCTTTGGATGTAGCAGGTAAACGGGAAGCAAATCATCCCAGAATTCGAGATGTCCTGTTGTTATCCGCTGGATAACTCCGTCGTCGCTATGCGTGGATGCAATCATTTCCGCGTATGGTGAGTTCAGATCGCTGATATATTGTATGAATTCTGGATTAATTACTCGAGCATCAGCGCTGATATTGCTTACAGCTTCCAAGGTAACATTGATTGAGAATACAGAATGTGCCGCTTTTTTGTCAAAGTCATAATTTGTACCCGATAAAGGATCAATGCTGTCGTTGTACCAGACGATCCTCTCGATTTTTTCATGAAACTCAGGCTTTGTTTCGAGCGCGTTGGCTAGATTCGTCAGTCCTCCTAAACACACAAAGAGAACGGGCTCTTCTTCGAGTTCGAGGGCGGACAGGATTGCATCGACAGCACTATTCACGTCCTTATTTTCAATCTTTACTTCCTCTCCCCATTGAACCTTCCGGTTAAAGGCCCGCCATGGAGGGATTTCCTCTTGGATGGCCTGTCCTGCTCCTGTCGGAATTCCTTCATGACCAAAGCTTCTCAAGAGAGATTGCACCTTTATCCATCCCTGTTCAGGACCGATGACTCCGTCCGAAGTCGTGACTGCCAGGACTTCGAATTCTGGGGAAGCGAGGAAAAGGCAAATGGC
>JAGLRY010000052.1 GCA_023135995.1 Candidatus Aminicenantota bacterium
AAGGAAGACACTTATACTTTTTCTCTTTAGCCATCAGAGGAGGCCGTCCTAAAATGCGACTAAAAAAACACTCCCAATTTATACTCGTTATTCTTGTCCTGCTTACCGTTGGTACAACATTTGCCGATGAAAAAGCAGGCAAGGTCGACAAGATCTTTTCACGTTGGAACAACATCGATACTCCGGGATGTGCTCTAGCGATCATCAAAGACGGAGAGGTTATCTACAAACGCGGATACGGGATGGCCAATCTGGAGAATAACGTTCCGATCACTCCCCAATCCGTGTTCTATATCGGATCTGTCTCCAAACAGTTTGTCACAATGTGTGTGGCACTATTGGCCCAGAAAGGAAAGCTCTCTTTGGATGACAATGTTCGGGAATACATTCCAGAACTGCCGAACTATGAGACACCGATCACCATCCGACACCTTATTCACCATACGAGCGGGATCCGAGACTATCTCACCCTGGAAGATATCGCAGGGATTCCTTTTGGCTACTACCATGAAGAGGATGCACTAGACCTTATCGTGCGCCAGAAAGAACTAAACTTTCATCCAGGGGACGAATACCTTTACAGCAATTCGGGTTATTTTCTCCTGGCTGTCATCATCCAAAGGGCCAGCGGCAAGACACTCCGGCAGTATGCGGAAGAAAAGATCTTCAAGCCCCTGGGAATGAAAAACTCCCGTTTTCACGACAACTACACAGAACTCATCGAAAACAGAGCCGCAGGTTATTTTTCAGAAGGGGAAGGAAAATTCACAAATTTTATCTCCACCTTCGACTGTGTGGGTTCGGGGGGATTGTTCACATCTGTGGAAGACCTCTATCTTTGGGACCAAAACTTTTATCATCACAAGGTAGGCGGAAAAGAGGTCTTTGACCTTATGCACACTGTAGGAATACTGAACAATGGGATAAATCTCGAGTACGCATTCGCTCTGGATATCAAGCACTACAAAGGGCTGAAGACCATCAGCCATGGAGGGGCATTGGGGGGATATAAATCAGCGCTCATTCGTTTTCCCGAACACAATTTTTCTATCATTTGTCTCTCCAATTTGAGCGCTTTCAATCCTTCATCCCTTTCCTATCGCGTGGCGGAGATCTATCTCTCTGACTATTTCAAGGAGGAAAAGGAAAAACCTGCAAAAATCCCGACTGTCAAACTCATGGGAGAAATTTTGGAAAACAAAACAGGCTTTTACATCCGTTTTGAATCCGGTGAAAAAATCAGAGTGTCTCTTAAAGAGGATGGGCTCTATATCACACTTCAAAACAGGGATTATCCTCTAGCTCCTCTCAACGAATCTGAGTTTATCGTACAGAATACTCCTCGAAAGATCACTCTCCGATTTGAAAAGAGAGAATCCGAAAAACCGCTTTTGCTCCATGTCCATGAAGTCAGCAAAAGACCTCGGACCTTCATATCCTCCAAAGTGGAGGTTCCAAACAATAAACAACTGTCCGAATACCAGGGCCGATTCTACAGTGAAGAGCTTCAAGTGACATTCGAGATCAGGCTGAAGGATGGCAAACTGCACTTTGTCCATAAAAAAGCATCACAGGTACCTTTCAAACCGTTGTATTCGGATTTTTTCCAGGTCAGAAGCCTGAGAGTCTATTTTGTGCGCAATGATGAGAAAGAGATCACGGGTTTTCTCCTAGATTCAGGCCGTGTCAAGAACCTCCGATTCACCAAGCGGCTCTAATGCAAGACAACTTATCTTCTAGCCTGGATTATTCACGAGTCGAGGCCAACCCACCCCACCCTAAC